>NZ_LOMM01000010.1:0-94898 GCF_001605945.1 Enterobacter sp. SENG-6 | reverse complement strand
TCTTTTTTTCATTATGGCACCTGTGTTGTTCTGAGGTGAGCATATCACCTCTGTTCAGGTGGCCAAATTCAGTAAACCACTTCAATTCCTTGGGAGATTGATACATGAAGGCATAACGTCGATCATTCATTTTTGTCCTCAACCGAATGAGGAATCGAGAGAGTTTGCCGTTCAACGGACCTTTTTCAGTCTTAGGCTGCCCCTTCTTCGCCCCAGTGACGTATTCTTCCCCAGTTGGAATAACTTCTTCATTTTTCTTATCAAGGGATTCAACCAAGTCATCTAATTTGTAAGGTACTGGCGTATCGACTGTAAAACCTTCAAGTAATTCATGTTTGCCAAGCGCCGCTATGGCAGCACGCTTCATCTCTACCACGGAATCCATAAGGGCCAGAGCCTGATTAGGTGCATTATCTCCCGAACGATCAACAAATACCGATTGCATCTCATCATAGGTCAGCAACCAGAACGGCAGAAAAATTGCACCATCCCCCTTCGCCTTAATATCGCTAATGCCCGCGATACGATAATGGGAAGCGAACTTCATACTGGAATATTCGCCATGTAAGTCAAGAACAACAATATTGGCGTGAGCTAGCTGCGCAGACTGTTCAAGTATGGAAGCAACTGTAAAAGATTTCCCTGAACCGGTGCTCCCCAATAACGCCGCATGACGTTGAAAAAGTTTATCACCGTCAATATAAGCACTAGCTTTGCCATCTAAAGTATAAGTACCCACTTTGAGCGGCGCGACTGCATCAGCTTTAGATGACGCGCTTAATATACCCATAAAATCTTCGAGTGACTTTTCCTCAATAGGGAACACTGACCTATTAATCTCTGGCAATATAAATACTGCACGCGTAAATATATCCTTTCGCAGGCCATCACGAGAACGATAAGTTCCTACCAAACTTATAGAAATTCCATTTTCTTCTTGCGGCACTGCTGACAAATCAATTATTTCATCTACTTCTGGAAACGAAGGCAACTCTACTGGATGTCGCCAAACTCTTTCGATAATTCCAATTAACCATTCATCTCCTACAGATTGAATAGCTACTAATCTTCCAACTCGTGCTTTCTGTAAACGCTGGCCGTCAGTCACTCGCACAGTTATTCTTGAGGTTTCAACACTGCGAACTTCGCCCAAGGATTGCTCTTCTGAAAAATTAAAAAATACTCATCGCGCTCTCACTCCAGAAATTTTTTGAGGAAATCGTCAAGTTGCCAAAGAGGCTCGGACACTCTGAACTGCTCACCATTCCAATGACAAATAGCTCCATCACCATCCTTAAACAAAGCGATCACGTGAGGATGTTCACCGAGCAACCGATCAATGCTGGAGGTTGAATCACGAGTGACTATGATTGCAGGCATTCCAGCCGCCAAACGGTGTTTGATAACGCCTTGTAAATGATCATCGTTGAACCCGAAACCTATACACAGGAGAGCTTGAGCCTCCGCAAGTACCTGATTCATCTCAGTACGCATTGCGTCAAATAGGGTGTTGACTAATGCGTCTTGGTACTTCGAAGGGCCCGGCACAACAATAGCTCGCTCAGCAACAGATACGTCATTTAGTACTTCAATTGGTCCATCTTTTGTTGTCAACCAACTGATAGAACCGTGCGGTTTGTATAATCGCACCGTTTTACATAGACGGTGATCGACCTGCTGTTGGCGCTTCTCGGCTACTAACACTCGGCTGTATTGAGTTTGAAAAAGCGGATGAGGTCGCGGCCTACGCCGTCGAAACCCCATAAATCCAGTGTCTAACGGCAACTCTGCCAGGTCGCAAAAGAGCTCTAGCAGGGTATCGTAATTTGTCGTGATGACATGAATACTTTCCGCATTCTGAGGAGATCCTAAAAATAGACGCTTCAGAAGGCGTGAGGGGGCATGGTGGTCCGCTATTTTTTCGACAAGAATTTGCGCCTCTGCCGCTATTGCTTTATCAAGAATTAGCTTCGCTGTTTCCCCACGGATTGCCGACAAAATCTCATCCCACCCCGCCATTCCAAGTGGAATATTATTTAAGCCTGTCTCCAAATTCTCCTTTATCGCATTAATTGATTGGGTCCAAGCATTCCGTGCCGAATCCGTCGCGAGTGCGCCATAAACGTTATTAGCCAGATGCTCAGCCAACGCCCCCATCCCTGGCAGGCCATAACCACATGAGAACCCCGACCCAATAAGTAAAACAGGTGTTTTGCGGAAAACCCCTTGTATATTTGCAAAAAAATCCTCTGGTAGCTCGACTGCCGTCATACCCACCTACTTCAACAGCCCTCGAAGTGCGGAGGCACTTCGAGCAGCGAAGGTTAATTACAGAAAATCCTTATCCGCACTATAAGCGTCGTGCATCTGCAACAGCAAGAATCTGAACGGACAGAATCCCCCCAACAAATTGTCATTACTGCATATTCATCATACACGCAGCAATTAATAAAAAAGACAGCTTATTGCACAAAGATAAATTGCAAATGGGCCATACCAACAACTGTGAGAAATGACTCGTTTCGGTGCCCGTGGCTCCTTCGTCTCGGCAGCGACTGTCAGACTCGCAGAGCAAGCTGCCGTCGGGCCGCAGGCGAGGAATGGGGCTGAGGTGGAGACCCTAGCCACTTTTCTCCTCAGTCGCCAAAGTTTTCAGCGTCCTCAACGCGGGCTTTGTCCAGTGTCTTCTCTTCGGCTGGAGATTTCCCTGAGGCGATCATCTTCTTGGCTTCGCCCAGTCGTTCGCGGACTTCCACTAGCATGATCTCTCCGACACCGTAGCGGCCGAAAGTGATTGTCTCCTACCTGCCATGGTTAGAGTAGTTGTAGCGGACTGAAATCGAACCCACTGGCGTGATGGCAACGTAGAGGCCGTCACGGTCATTCACTTTTCAGAGTTTGTCCTTTGGCTTGAGGTTGCGCAGCTTAGTATCAGTCAGCATGGTCGGGTTGAGTTTCCTCTCAAAAATATCATGCTCAAAAACCCTCGCATTTCCCATAAAAAAATTACAGAACAATGCATTATATGAATTCAATACTATGACCACCCCATCAGGAGCAACATGGTATCGAGTGTTGAACATGGCATCAGGTTCAAATCGTACCATCTACTATTCCATAGAAACGAGGTGCTTGATGATGTGATAATTTGCGAGACAGTGCTACGTCAATAACGAAAAAGCCCGCAAATACGCGGGCTTAATGGTGTATTAATGCTCTTGGGTGCCTGTCTATGCCAGACGCGAAATCATTCCCACTCAATCGTAGCCGGTGGCTTACCGCTGATGTCATACACCACGCGGGAAATACCGTTCACTTCGTTGATGATGCGGTTAGACACACGGCCTAAGAAGTCATACGGCAGGTGCGCCCAGTGCGCGGTCATGAAGTCGATGGTTTCCACCGCACGCAGGGAAACAACCCAGTCGTACTTACGGCCATCGCCCATAACGCCGACGGAGCGAACTGGCAGGAACACGGTGAACGCCTGGCTCACTTTGTTATACAGGTCAGCTTTGTGCAGCTCTTCGATGAAGATAGCATCCGCGCGACGCAGCAGGTCGCAGTACTCTTTCTTCACTTCGCCCAGCACACGCACGCCCAGACCCGGACCCGGGAACGGGTGACGGTAGAGCATATCGTACGGCAGACCCAATTCCAGACCGATCTTACGCACTTCGTCTTTGAACAGCTCACGCAGCGGTTCAACCAGACCCATCTTCATCTCTTTCGGCAGGCCGCCCACGTTGTGGTGAGATTTGATGACGTGTGCTTTACCGGTTGCGGATGCCGCAGACTCGATCACGTCAGGGTAGATTGTGCCCTGTGCCAGCCACTTCACGTCTTCCAGCTTCAGCGCTTCTTCGTCGAACACTTCCACGAAGACGCGGCCGATGATCTTACGTTTGGCTTCCGGATCGTTGACACCGGCCAGCGCGTCCAGGAAGCGCTGTTCGCCTTCCACGTGAACGATGTTCAGACCGAAGTGGTCACCAAACATGTCCATGACCTGCTGGGCTTCATTCAGACGCAGCAGACCGTTGTCCACGAATACGCAGGTCAGGTTTTTACCGATAGCGCGGTGCAGCAGCATCGCGGTTACGGAGGAGTCAACGCCACCGGACAGGCCGAGAATGACTTTGTCATCGCCAACCTGCTGACGGATACGCTCAACGGCATCGTCGATGATTTTAGCCGGGGTCCACAGCGCTTCACACTGGCAGATATCGCGCACGAAGCGCTCCAGCATGCGCATACCCTGGCGGGTGTGGGTCACTTCCGGGTGGAACTGCACGCCGTAGAAGCGTTTCTCTTCGTTCGCCATAATCGCGAACGGGCAGCTTTCGGTGCTGGCAACGGTCACGAAGTCGGACGGGATAGCGGTCACTTTATCGCCGTGGCTCATCCACACGTCCAGCAGCGGTTTGCCGTCTGCGGTCAGGGAGTCTTCGATACCGCGCACCAGCGCGCTGTCGTTCACCACTTCAACCTGTGCGTAGCCAAACTCACGCTCGTTGGAGCCTTCTACGTGGCCGCCCAGCTGCATTGCCATGGTCTGCATACCGTAGCAGACGCCGAATACCGGCACGCCCGCTTCGAACACATACTGCGGCGCACGCGGGCTGTTCTCTTCGGTGGTGCTTTCCGGGCCGCCGGACAGAATAATGCCGCTTGGATTGAATTCGCGAATCTGTGCTTCCGTGACATCCCACGCCCACAGTTCACAGTAAACGCCCAGCTCACGCACGCGACGCGCCACCAGCTGAGTGTACTGAGAACCAAAGTCCAGGATGAGAATGCGATGTTTATGAATGTTTTCCGTCATTGACGCTAATTCCGAGGCAAGTGAAACAAAAACAGAGCGCCCGGCATGAGCCGGGCGCGGAAACTTATCAGGAGCCCAGACGGTAGTTCGGGGACTCTTTGGTGATCGTCACGTCGTGAACGTGGCTCTCCTGGATACCCGCACCGCTGATGCGTACGAATTCCGCTTTAGTACGCAGCAGGTCAATGGTACCACAGCCGGTCAGACCCATACAGGAGCGCAGGCCGCCCATCTGCTGGTGAATGATCTCTTTCAGACGGCCTTTATAGGCAACGCGGCCTTCGATACCTTCCGGCACCAGTTTGTCAGCGGCATTATCGGTCTGGAAGTAACGGTCAGAAGAACCTTTGGACATCGCGCCCAGAGAGCCCATACCGCGGTAAGATTTGTAAGAACGGCCCTGGTAGAGTTCGATTTCACCCGGGGATTCTTCAGTCCCTGCCAGCATGGAGCCAACCATCACCGCGGAAGCACCTGCGGCGATCGCCTTAGCGATGTCGCCAGAGAAGCGGATACCGCCGTCTGCGATGACCGGAATACCGGTGCCTTCCAGCGCTTCAACCGCGTCAGAAACCGCAGTGATCTGTGGAACACCTACACCGGTCACGATACGGGTTGTACAGATGGAGCCAGGGCCGATACCCACTTTCACCGCGCTGCAACCTGCATCAGCCAGCGCGCGAGCACCTGCGCCCGTCGCCACGTTACCGCCGATGATCTGCAGATCAGGATATTTCGCACGGGTGTCGCGAATACGTTGCAGAACGCCTTCGGAGTGGCCGTGGGAGGAGTCAATCAGCAGCACGTCAACGCCTGCGGCAACCAGCGCATCAACACGCTCTTCGTTACCGGCACCTGCGCCAACCGCAGCGCCTACGCGCAGACGGCCATGCTCGTCTTTACAGGCGTTAGGTTTACGTTCTGCTTTCTGGAAGTCTTTAACGGTGATCATACCGCGCAGGTGGAAGTTCGCATCCACAACCAGCGCTTTCTCAACGCGTTTTTCGTGCATTTTTGCGAAGACGACATCACGCGCTTCACCTTCACGCACGGTCACCAGACGCTCTTTTGGCGTCATATATACGCTAACCGGCTGGTTCAGGTCGGTCACGAAACGCACGTCACGGCCGGTGATGATACCCACCAGCTCGTTCTCTTCGGTCACCACCGGGTAACCGGCAAAGCCGTTACGTTCGGTCAGGGCTTTCACTTCGTGCAGGGTGGTGGTTGGCAGAACGGTCTGTGGATCGGATACGATGCCGGATTCATGCTTCTTCACGCGGCGAACTTCTTCAGCCTGACGCTCGATAGACATGTTTTTGTGAATAAAGCCAATGCCACCTTCCTGTGCCAGGGCAATAGCCAGGCGCGCTTCAGTCACGGTGTCCATTGCCGCAGAGAGCATAGGAATGTTCAGGCGAATGGTTTTCGTCAACTGCGTGCTGAGATCGGCAGTATTCGGCAGAACGGTGGAGTGAGCGGGAACGAGGAGGACGTCGTCAAACGTCAGTGCTTCTTTAGCGATACGTAGCATGGGCAATATCTCTGACCTGGGTGGTTAAATATTGCCGTGGCATTATACAGAGCGTAACCGATTGCATCCACACTTTTTTATAAAAAAACCTTGCACTCCCCTCTCAGCAGGTTACTATCGACTGAATAACTTGCTGATTTAGAATTTGATCCCGCTCACATGTTATCCTCTCAATCCCCCTCAATTTATACTGTCAGCCGCCTGAATCAGACGGTGCGTTTGCTGCTTGAGCATGAAATGGGGCAGGTCTGGATCAGCGGTGAGATCTCTAACTTCACGCAGCCCGCTTCCGGCCACTGGTACTTTACTTTAAAAGACGACACTGCCCAGGTGCGCTGCGCCATGTTCCGCAACAGCAACCGCCGCGTGACGTTTCGTCCTCAGCATGGCCAGCAGGTGCTGGTGCGCGCCAATATCACATTGTATGAACCGCGCGGCGACTACCAGATTATCGTCGAGAGCATGCAACCTGCGGGCGAAGGCTTACTCCAGCAGAAGTATGAACAGCTTAAGGCTGCGCTTTCGCAAGAGGGGTTGTTCGACCAGCAGTATAAAAAGCCCCTGCCCTCACCAGCCCACTGCGTTGGGGTAATCACTTCGAAAACCGGTGCCGCGCTGCACGATATTTTGCACGTCCTCAAGCGTCGCGATCCTTCCCTGCCCGTTATCATCTACCCGACCGCTGTTCAGGGTGACGATGCACCAGGCCAGATTGTGCGTGCCATTGAGCTGGCGAACGTGCGTCAGGAGTGCGACGTATTAATCGTTGGGCGTGGCGGCGGCTCGCTGGAAGATTTGTGGAGCTTCAACGACGAGCGCGTGGCACGGGCGATTTTTGCGAGTGCTATTCCCATCGTGAGCGCGGTCGGGCATGAAACGGATGTGACGATAGCCGATTTCGTTGCGGATTTACGCGCACCTACGCCGTCTGCTGCGGCAGAAGTGGTGAGCCGCAATCAGCTGGAGCTGCTGCGTCAGATCCAGAACGGCCAGCAGCGCCTGGAGATGGCGATGGACTACTTCCTCGCTAACCGTACCCGCCGCTTTACCCAGCTTCATCACCGCCTGCAGCAGCAGCATCCACAGCTTCGCCTTGCGCGTCAGCAAACCGTGCTGGAGCGTCTGCGCCAGCGGATGAACTTCGCGCTGGATAATCAACTCAAGCGCGCGATGTCGCGTCAGCAGCGCGTGACGCAGCGCCTGAATCAGCAAAACCCGCAGCCGAAAATTTACCGCGCACAAACGCGCATTCAGCAGCTGGAGTATCGTCTGGCAGAAACTGTCCGGGCACGACTTAGCACCACCCGCGAACGCTTTGGCAATGCGGTGACCCATCTTGAAGCGGTTAGCCCACTTTCTACCCTGGCACGCGGCTATAGCGTTACCACCGCCACTGACGGCAAAGTGCTGAAGCAAACCAAACAGGTGAAAGCCGGAGACGTGCTGACCACCCGTCTGTCGGACGGCTGGGTGGAAAGCGAAGTGAAAGGCGTGATGCCGGTAAAAAAACCTCGCGCCCGTAAAAAGGCGTAATCAGCGATGGCTCTCTGGCGTGACGGCTAGCATCAGCCAGGACATGCCTGAAAAAATCGCCAGCGCAGCCACTGCGCTCGTTAACCCCAGAAGCAGGCCAAAAAGGATAGCCCCCACAACCTGCCCACCTGCCAGCATAAGAAAGGCCAGGCTGACTCCAGCCGCAGGTGAAGGATGTGCGATCTCTGCCCCCTTCACCAGCAATACCCCGGACAAAATCACATACCCCGCGCCGCTCATGGCCACTGCCGGAATAAGCCACCAGGAGAAACCGTGGCTTACTGTCAGAACCGCCAGAGAAATGGCCATGAAGATCTGGGATAAACGATAGACCCCCCGCATGCCGATACGCCTTGCCATACTTCCGGTAAATATGGCAACAATCCCCGCCCCGCCGCTTATCAGCCAGAGAATATTGGTCGCTGCGCTATCCAGCTCCGTGTGACGCATAAGTATTTCCGGGCCAAAGCTCCACCATGCGGCGCTGGCCATACCGCTGATAAAGGCAATCCCCAGCAGCCGAAACATGCCGGATTTGCGTACGATAGATAGCACCTTTGGCGTTGACTCACGGGATTTCGCCGCAGATGACGGCAGATACCGCCACAAAGCCGGCAGGCACAGCAGCGCCATAATGGCGAACACAACGCAGGCTGCCCGCCAGCCCCCGGGCATGAAAAACAGAACGGGCACCGAGAGAATGATCCCACCGCTCGTTCCGGCATTGATGGTGGTATTCACATGGAGCTGACGGTCGGAGGCGATCCTGTCATTAACCGCCCCGGCAAGGGCCGGTGAGGCCAGGCCGGAGCTCAGCCCGGCAATAAATAAACCTATCGCCAGCATCGTTGAATGTGCCGAAGTCGCGAGAATGAACAACCCCGCGGCGGCGGCGATGGCCGCCAGCAAGGCGGGCAAACGAGGCCCAACGCGCGCAATAAGGTATGAGGCCATAAATATCGACATGCAATACGCCGCATAACTACAGGAGGCTATAAACCCCGCCACCTGCGGGGTGAAAGGGATAGCCTGGCGGATATCAGGCAGCATCAGGCCCCACGAAAACCTTGCCATACCATAGGTCACCGCGATGATTGAAAACCCGGTTATGCTCAGCGAAGTCTGCCTGTTCATTACGCTCCTCTTAGTTAATGCCGTTTAAAAAACCTAAACGGTGGTGAAGCGTTGCGCCAGTTTTTAAGGAGACGAATTGTCCGACTTACAACCAGCACCGGTTTAATGTTTTACACTTAAGAAGATTCTTTTTTCGGCATTGCCAGAAAACAGGAGAGTTGCATGACCCGAATTCACAGCGTGATCCCCCCCTATATTCTTCGTCGTATTATCGAAAGCGGTTCAGAGCCGCAGCAGCGCTGCGCCCGCCAGACTTTAACCCATGTTCAGACGCTGATGGCCCACATGCCTGGCAAACCTGCCGCGCCGCACGTGAGCAAAGCCGGACAGCTGGAGCGTGATATCTACGATGCGAAACAGACCCAGGAGCTGCCGGGCACGCAGGTGCGCTATGAAGGCCAGCCGTCCAATGGGGATGTGGCCGTCGATGAAGCCTATGATTATTTAGGCATCACCCACGATTTCTTCTGGAAAGAATACGAGCGTGACTCGCTCGATAATAAAGGCCTGATCCTCACCGGCACCGTGCACTATGGCCGGGAATACCAGAACGCCTTCTGGAACGGTCAGCAGATGGTCTTTGGCGATGGCGACGGGGAAATATTTAACCGTTTTACCATTGCCATCGACGTTGTGGCGCACGAACTCAGCCATGGCGTTACCGAGACCGAAGCCGGGCTGATCTATTTTGAACAATCGGGTGCGCTGAATGAGTCCCTGTCGGACGTGTTTGGCTCGCTGGTTAAACAGTATCACCTGAAGCAAACCGCCGACCAGGCCGACTGGCTGATTGGCGAAGGTCTGCTGGCGAAAGGGATTAACGGCAAAGGGCTGCGCTCCATGTCGGAGCCGGGCACCGCCTATGACGATCCTCTGCTCGGTAAAGATCCGCAACCGGCGCACATGAAGGATTTTATCAAAACGCGTGAAGATAACGGCGGCGTCCACCTGAACTCAGGCATTCCCAACCGGGCGTTTTATCTGGCCGCAACGGCAATCGGCGGCTATGCCTGGGAAAAAGCGGGTTATGCCTGGTACGACACAGTTTGCGATCGCAATCTGCCACAAGATGCGGATTTTGATGCCTTCGCAAAACTGACGATAGCCCACGGCGAAAAGCGCTCGGGCAGCGACGTTGGGGCGGCGATAAGACAAGCCTGGGAACAGGTGGGAGTGCTGTAAATGCAGGTTCCGGAACTGACGGATGACGCCGTGGTTGAGCTGGCCCGGGAAGGCGGCGTCGCTTTTATTCCCAAGCTGAACGGCCAGCGTACCATCACGCTCTCATCTCTCAATGAGGCGCAGCGTCAGCGCGTGGTAAGTATTCTGGAGCAGGCCATTCCGCGTGGGCAACCGCCTGGTCAGACGTCGTCACCAGGCAGCGGTGACCAGCGTTATTTTCGTATCCAGATCTTCTGGACCCGGCACAACGAAGCACAGTATACCGATATTATTGTGCTGGTACCGGAGCAGGAAGCGCCCGAATCGCTGGTTGAACTCTGGCAGAAAGGTGAAGGCTGCGTGTGTGATTAAGCCCCGACAGGGACGAACTCCACGCGTTTTTTAGAGATCAGGCCGTGGCCGTTCTGGCAGAAATAGTCCACCGCACCGCAGGCCTTTAATACCTGGAGTGGCTGATGGCACTCCGGGCAGCGGGCTTCGAGCGCAATATCTTTATGACAGTGTTCGCAGTAAGCCACGCCGTTTTGCGGCTCCAGCTCGGTATGGCAGGTCGGACAGGCGATCGACATAGTAACTCCTTAAGCAGGTTGCCGGGGCGAAGCGGTCGCCCCGGCAGATCGATTATACCGCCTCAGTGGCAGGTTTCGTCCGGGCATTTTCCAGCATGCGGCGAACCGGCACAATGAGAACGATCAGTACCGCAGCACAAATCAGCAGCGCGATGGAGCAACGCGCGAAGAGATCCGGCAGCATATCCAGCTGGTCGGCCTTCACGTGGCCGCCAATCAGACCGGCAGCCAGGTTACCCAACGCACTTGCGCAGAACCACAGCCCCATCATCTGGCCGCGCATTCTTTCTGGTGCCAGCAGGGTCATGGTAGCCAGACCAATCGGGCTCAGACACAGCTCACCCAGCGTCAGCATCAAAATACTGCCTACCAGCCAGAACGGCGAAACGCCTGCCCCGCCGTTGCTCAGCACATTCTGCGCCGCCAGCATCATCAGGCCAAAGCCCGCCGCCGCACAGAGAATACCGATAACAAACTTGGTGATACTGCTAGGGCGAATGTTCATGGTGGCAAGCTTCGGCCACGCCCAGCTGAATACCGGTGCCAGCAGAATGATGAACAGGGCGTTGATCGACTGGAACCATACTGCCGGAATTTCGAAATCACCGATCATGCGATTGGTGTAGTCGTTGGCAAACAGGTTAAAGGAAGTCGGTTTCTGTTCAAACGCGGACCAGAAGAACGCAGCGGAAACCAGCAGGATAAAGCAGACCAGCAGTCTGGCGCGCTCTTTACGGGTCAGACCCGCGAAGATGAACAGATAAATAAAGTAGAGCGCAACGGATGCCGCAATCACATAGACCAGCATACTGGCCACCGCGACCGGGTTAATCACAATGACCCCCTGGGCGATCAACGTGACGAGAACCGCCACCCCAACCGCCAGCGCCAGCAGCCACGCGCCCACGCCGTTGCGTTTGACCACCGGGCTGTTCCAGGTGGAATCGAGGCCCACTTCGCTGTCGTAGCGCTTCATGGACGGGACAGCAAACACGCGGAAGATAATCAGCGCCACCAGCATCCCTATGCCGCCAATACCAAAGCCCCAGTGCCAGCCGTGGGTTTTAATCAACCAGCCGGAAATCAGCGGCGCAATGAACGAGCCCATGTTGATGCCCATATAGAACAGCGAGAATCCGCCGTCACGACGCGCATCGCCTTTTTTATACAGGGTGCCGACCATCACGGAGATACAGGTCTTGAACAGGCCCGATCCCAGCACAATAAACATCAGGCCGATAAAGAACAGGTTGTTCCCCATCACCGCCGAGAGCGCAATCGACAGGTGGCCGAGTGCAATCAGAATCGAACCGTACCACACGGCTCGCTGCTGGCCGAGCCAGTTATCGGCCAGCCAGCCACCCGGCAGCGCGGCCAGGTACATGGTACCGGCGAAGATACCGACAATCGCCGAGGCGTTTTCACGCGCCAGCCCCATGCCGCCGTCATAGACGGTGGCGGCCATAAAGAGGATCAGTAACGGACGAATGCCGTAAAACGAGAAACGCTCCCACATCTCGGTAAAGAACAGCGAACCGAGCGGATAAGGATGGCCGAAGAACGTTCGGCTTTCTTTTTGATTAACAGAGGATTGCATAATTCTCCCAAAAGGTATGTCGTTGTGCTGAAAGCACCGCGCGTACGCCGGCCAGTTACGTATCTGACCGATTTTTTACATGCGGCGAAAAATGAGTTAACCATTTGATAACCAGGCGCTAGTTTTGTCTAGTACCAGACCCTGGACTTTAAGATGAAAATTCGACGATTGTCTACTTTCTTAGATTTAAACATGGTTAAAAGCGAATAGTGATTGACATCACACAGGGAAGACAGGCGTTTTGTATGGGCGAAAAAAACCCGCGACAGGCGCGGGTTTTTGTAAGATCGCAAAGCTTATTTGCTTTTCTTAATGTGCTTAATCAAACGCTTACGCTTACGCATCTGGTTTGGCGTCAGGGTGTTGCGCTTGTTGGCAAACGGGTTATCCCCTTCCTTGAACTGGATACGGATAGGGGTGCCCATCACGTCCAGCGATTTACGGAAGTAGTTCATCAGATAACGCTTGTAGGAATCCGGCAGGTCTTTCACCTGGTTGCCGTGAATCACCACGATTGGCGGGTTATAACCACCGGCGTGGGCGTATTTGAGCTTCACGCGACGGCCACGCACCAGCGGCGGCTGATGGTCTTCTGCTGCCATGTTCATGATGCGGGTCAGCATAGCGGTGCTCTGACGACGGGTGGAGCTATCATACGCTTCACGCACAGAGTCGAACAGGTTACCCACACCGCTGCCGTGCAGCGCAGAGATAAAATGCACGCGAGCAAAATCGATGAAGCCCAGACGGAAGTCCAGCGTCTCTTTCACCTGCTCACGAACTTCATTGCTCAGGCCATCCCATTTGTTCACCACGATAACCAGTGAGCGCCCACTATTGAGGATAAAGCCCAGCAGCGACAAGTCCTGATCGGAGATACCTTCACGCGCGTCGATAACCAACAGCACAACGTTGGCATCTTCAATCGCCTGCAGGGTTTTGATGACGGAGAATTTTTCCACCACATCGGTGATTTTTCCGCGCTTACGCACGCCCGCGGTGTCGATGAGCACATACTCACGCTCATCACGCTCCATCGGGATGTAGATGCTGTCGCGGGTGGTGCCCGGCATGTCGTATACCACCACACGCTCTTCGCCCAGAATACGGTTAGTGAGCGTAGACTTACCTACGTTTGGACGCCCCACAATGGCCAGTTTAATCGGCAGATCCTGCGGGTTGAATGTCTCTTCAGGCTCTTCTTCTTCGCCTTCTTCACCGTCTTCGAACTGCGCCCAGTATGCCGCGTCTTCGTCCACCTCTTCCGGCGGGTTCACTTCGTCAACCCACGGCAGCAGAACGGTTTCCAGCAGGCTGGTTACGCCGCGGCCATGCGATGCGGCGATCGGGTAGATATCACCCAGACCTAAAGACCAGAAATCGGCGATCGCCTGATCGGCATCGATACCATCAGTTTTGTTCGCCACCAGGAAGGTCGGTTTTTCACGCGAACGCAGATGTTTAGCAATGGCGGAATCCGCAGGCATCAGGCCAGCACGGGCATCCACCATAAACAGCACCACATCTGCCTCTTCGATGGCCAGCAGAGACTGCTCCGCCATGCGGGTTTCAACGCCGTCTTCTGTCCCGTCGATACCACCGGTATCGATACAGATGAACTCGCGTCCTTCCACCTCTGCACGACCGTACTTACGGTCACGCGTCAGCCCCGGGAAATCCGCAACCAGCGCATCACGGGTGCGTGTTAAACGGTTAAAAAGAGTGGATTTTCCAACGTTAGGGCGCCCGACAAGCGCGACCACAGGTACCATGTTTGAAGCCTCATAAAATTCAAAATAACGTCGCTTTCGCAGCGTTTTTAAAAATGTCAAAACGGCTCCTGAGTGAACAGGAGCCGTTTAGTATACTACAACCGCCGGGTAATTAACGCGTGATCGCGTACAGCGTGCCGTCTTTTGCCTGAATCAGCAGTTTGCCGTCAGCCACAACCGGGTCGGTGAGGAAGCCAGAGCTGTCGACTTTTTGCTGCGCAGTAAAGCGGCCCGTCTCCGGATCGATCCAGTGCATGTAGCCTTCGCTATCACCCACCACCAGGCTACCGTTGTACAGCGCCGGTGCGGTCAGCAGACGGTGCAGCAGATCGCTTTGCGTCCACAGCGTCACGCCGCCATCGGTGCTCAGCGCCAGCAGACGGTCGTTCTGGTCAACCATATAGATACGGTTACCATCAACAATGAAATCATTCACTGAGCCCAGTTCACGTTTCCACATGATCTGGCCACTGCGCAGATCGAGCGCGGTCAGGTTGCCGTTGTACGCCAACGCATAAACCACACCGTTGACGATAACAGGCGTCGTGTCGACGTCGTTCAGACGGTCGATTTCAGTTGACCCCGTCGCCTGAGAAATACGCTGCTGCCAGATCATCTGACCTTGCTGCATCAGCACCGCGCTCACACGACCGTTATCACCACCCACAATGGCAGCACCAAAGGCTGTCGCCGGGGCAGATTCGCCGCGCAGGGAGAGTGATGGCATATCCAGGTTGACGGTCCATTTCACCAGACCATCGGCTTCGTTCAGCGCCTGTAGCTGGCCGTTGCTGGTGTGGATCAGCACCAGGCCGTCGCTCACCACCGGACGAGACAGAGACTCACCGGCAACCGTGGTTTGCCAGGCAACAGAACCGTCGCTGGTGTTCAGGGCATAGACCTGTGCTTTTTCGCTTCCCACGTATACGTGACCACCGGCAACGGTCAGGCCGCCAGACAGCAGTGCAGGTTTACGGGAGAACCAGCCGTCTTTTTCCGCCAGGTTAACGGACCACACTTCTTTTCCGTCATCGGCGTTAAGCGCTTTTACGGTACCTTTACGGTCAGCCGCATAGATAACGCTGTCAGCAAAAGCCGGGTGCAGGTTGGAATAGAAATCACCAATTCCATCCCCCACGGAAGTACTCCACGCGGTTGACGGGGTAAACTGGTTTTCAACCGTCGGCAGCGGGGACATTTTCACAACGTCTTCTTCGCCACTGAACAGTGAACAGCCACTCAATAACGTAACAGAAAGCAGTCCTGGCAGAAGTAATTTACGCAATTGCATCGGGTCCCTCTCAGACGGACAAATTATTTATTTTCATCTGCATCATTTCGCTCAGCGCAGGGGATGCATTGCTATCTACACCAGCTTGCCACGCTTTACGCGCGCCCGCTTTATCACCTTTGCTCAGCAGTGCTTCACCGCGCAGATCGGCAACGATGGCAGCAAAACCTTCGCCTTTGATGGTATCGAGCGTTTTCAGCGCTTCATCAGCTTTTTTCTGCTGAACCTGGATACGGGCCAGGCGCAGATTGATAACCGCTTTCAGGTTGTCATCGCTGGCGGCCGCAAGCCCCTGCGACAGCTGGGCAGCCGCTTTATCCAGTTCGTTCTTGTCAATGTACTGCTGAGCCACTTCCAGCGCGGCCAGCGCACCGTAGGTGTTTTTGTTGTCAGCGGCAAATTTCTCTGCTGCCGTCAGCGTTTGCGGCTGATCGGCACGAATGGCGCTCACGGTATTTTCATAGGACAGAGACGCGCCGCGCGCGGAATCCGCCTGATGATTGTTCCAGTAGCGCCAGCCAATCAATGCACCTACACCTAAAATCACCCCAACAACCAGCGCTTTGCCGTTTTCAGCAAAGAAGCGTTTGATCGCGTCGACCTGGTCGTGTTCGTTCTCGTAAATTTCCACGCAGTCCTTCTCCTTAGCCCAATAGAGTGCGCAAGTGCGCCGCAACGCCGTCCTGCGTTACCGTTGTCTGCTCACCAGAGCGCAGGTCTTTCACTACCACTTCGCCGTTGGCCACTTCGGACTCACCCAGCACCAGTGCAATACTTGCGCCCCACTTATCGGCACGAGCAAACTGTTTTTTGAAGTTGCCGCCGCCATGGTTGGTCATCAGCTTAACCTCAGGCAGTGCATCGCGCACGCGTTCAGCAAGCTGCATCGCCGCAGACTGCGTTTCCGCGCCTGAGGCCACCAGGTATATATCGACAACGGAATCTGCTTTAAATTCCGGATTAACTGCCTGAACCAGCAAAACAAGTCGCTCAAGGCCCATTGCGAAGCCAACCGCAGGCGCGGCACGGCCGCCAAGCTGCTCAACCAGACCGTCATAACGGCCGCCAGCACACACGGTGCCCTGCGAACCGAGGCTGGTAGTAACCCACTCAAACACGGTACGGTTATAGTAGTCCAGCCCGCGCACCAGGCGCTGATTAACGGTATAGGCAATGCCTGCTGCTTCGAGCAGTTTGCAAAGACCAGCAAAGTGTTCGCGAGACTCGTCGTCCAGGTAATCGCCTAATGCAGGCGCATCGTTCAGCAGCGCCTGCACGTCCGGATTTTTGGAATCAAGCACGCGCAGCGGGTTGCTGTACATGCGACGTTTGCAGTCTTCGTCCAGCTTCTCTTTGTGCTCTTCAAGGAACGCCACCAGCGCATCGCGGTAGTTGGCACGCGCTTCCAGAGAGCCGATAGAGTTCAGCTCCAGAGAGACGTGCTCAGAGATGCCCAGCGCACGCCACCAGCGGGCGGTCAGCATGATCAGCTCAGCGTCAATGTCGGGGCCTTGCAGGCCAAACACTTCCACACCCAGCTGGTTGAACTGGCGATAACGACCTTTCTGCGGACGTTCGTGGCGGAACATCGGGCCGATATACCACAGGCGCTGCTCCTGATTGTACAGGAGACCATGTTCGATGCCGGCGCGTACGCAGCCCGCCGTACCTTCAGGACGCAGCGTCAGGCTGTCGCCGTTGCGGTCCTCAAAGGTGTACATCTCTTTTTCAACCACGTCGGTCACTTCGCCGATCGCGCGTTTGAATAACGGGGTCTGCTCTACAATCGGCAAACGGATTTCGCTGTAACCGTAGCTGCCGAGCACCTGTTTCAGTGTGCCTTCAATGCGCTGCCAGATGGCGGTTTCGCCAGGCAGATAATCGTTCATGCCGCGGATGGCTTGAATGTTTTTTGCCACGTTTATTCTCTTTCTATATACAAAAAAGAACCCAAAGAATGGGTTCAATCATACATGGGAAGCACTTCGCTTCCCATCACGTTATTTTTCAACCTGCTGAACGCTGATGCGCTGCGCTTCGTCCATCATCGACGCTTTGGCACGAATGCGCGCTTCAAGTTGGTCGATCATATCACTATTATCCAGACGATCTTTACGAACGCCATCTTCATAGAGACCACTTTTCTTGTTACCGCCGGTGACGCCCAGCGTTGACACCAGCGCTTCACCCGGGCCATTCACCACACAACCGATGATGGAGACGTCCATTGGGGTGATGATGTCTTCAAGACGCTGCTCCAGGGCATTCACGGTTCCGATGACGTCAAACTCCTGACGTGAACAGGTTGGACAGGCAATGAAGTTGATCCCACGTGCGCGGATACGCAGTGATTTCAGAATGTCGAAGCCAACTTTGATCTCTTCGACCGGATCGGCCGCCAGCGAAACGCGCAGGGTGTCGCCGATCCCTTCCGAGAGCAGCAGACCCAGGCCGATGGCTGATTTGACAGAGCCACTGCGCAGGCCACCCGCCTCGGTGATCCCAAGGTGCAGGGGCTGATCGATCTGCTTAGCCAGCAGACGATACGACTCTACCGCCAGGAAGACATCGGAGGCTTTTACGCTGACCTTGAACTGATCGAAGTTAAGACGATCCAGATGATCAACGTGACGCATCGCGGATTCAAGCAGCGCCTGCGGCGTGGGTTCGCCGTACTTTTCCTGCAGATCTTTTTCCAGAGAACCGGCGTTCACGCCGATACGGATGGGGATGTTCTTATCGCGTGCGCAGTCCACCACCATGCGGATACGCTCTTCGTTACCGATATTGCCTGGATTGATACGCAGGCAGTCGACGCCGTATTCGGCAACTTTAAGCGCAATGCGGTAGTCGAAGTGGATGTCTGCAACCAGCGGCACACTGACCTGCTGTTTGATCAGTTTGAACGCCTCTGCAGCGTCCATGGTTGGCACGGAGACGCGAACAATGTCCGCGCCTACGCGTTCTAAGGCTTTGATTTGGTTGACCGTCGCTTCCACATCCGTGGTGCGCGTATTGGTCATCGACTGGACGGCGATAGGCGCCCCATCGCCGATTGGCACATTCCCAACGTAAATCCGTTTTGATTTTCTACGTTGAATCGGAGCCTGGTTATGCATGAAAAATCTCCCGCGTAGCCCGTCTGTTACTGTGCTGCTGATTGTTCGGCATTAACGGTAAGACGTGCAACCTGGTTAGTTCTGATAAAGCGGCTCAGATCGACAGGTTTTCCTTGATACTGGATCTGTACCGCTGCCGGAGCGCCGATTTTAAGTTTATACGGTGCCTGACCGGTTAGGTTTAACGTGCCATCTTTACGCTGCAGGCCGCTGAACAGTTTTTTACCTGTTGCGTCAGTGACTTCTAACCAGCAGTCAGCAGTGAAATTCATCACCAGCGCGTTAGGGTCAACCGCGGGCGTTGCGACACCGGCCTGATCGGTCGGCAGGGGGGCAGCGGTGTTCGCCGCCGGTGCGTTCGTTGCGGTATCCACAGGAGCCTGAGAAGGTGCAACCACCGCGTTTTGATCCTGCGCTGGAGCCTGCGTCTGAGGCGCTGACGTGTTAGCCGTTGCCGCTGGGGTCTGCGCAGCGTCGGTAGCTGGCGTATCGGTCGTCGCGGTTTGTGGCTCGCTGGTCGTTGCCGCGCTGTCGGTGCTCAGTGGCACGCTCTGCGCGTTACCGTTTCCGGCCTGGTTAAGTTCGGCAGAGGATTGATCGGCCATCGTGGTGATCTCTTCCTGCTGCGCCTTGTGGTTTTGCCACCACCATGCGCCGGTCAGACCGACCACCACAAACAGCACCAGCCAGGTGAAGCTCATCAGCCAGCCATCACGTTTTTTACGACGTTTGCCCAAAGAGAAGCTCTGCATCGGTGCAACTTTGGCTGCACGAACCGGTGCCTGCTTCTCCATCATTGGCAGTAATTCGTCTTCGGGGATGTGCACCAGTTTTGCGTAAGAGCGGATATACCCGCGCAAGAATGTTGAAGCCAGATCGGCAGGTGCCTTATCTTCTTCAATATCGCGAACCGTGGAAACCTTCAGGCACAAGCGTTCTGCAACGGCTTGCTGGCTGAGTCCGAGTTGTTCACGGGCGTTGCGAAGACGAACGCCAGTGGAGAGTGCTTCATGTTGGTCGTGAGTGGCTTCAGTATTCATTCGCTACAACTACTGGTACGTGAAAAATAAGGGTTCAGGTGCCGGTGAGTCACAATGCCACCCGCACCGCGAAACTTCTGGTCAGTTAACCTTGAACAGTCAGTATAAGGCTGTCAGCCCGGAGATGACAGTACGCCCTGCCCGTGAAGCTAAACTGTTGTTACGTCGTTACATACTGCCCGAAAGTCGTATGAAACGCACCGTAATTATTACTCAGTCATCACGAATCTGACTGATTATTCAGTAAGATTATGCTTCACGGCGCAATAATGCGCCGTGATTGCATAATAATCAAACAGCTTTGACCGCAATCGTCTCGCCCTGCATGCGTTTACGCAGGGTACGTTTGGTTCGGTCAATCACATCACCCGCCAGCTGACCGCATGCGGCATCGATATCATCACCACGGGTTTTACGCACTATGGTGGTGAAACCGTACTCCATCAACACCTTCGAGAAACGGTCGATACGGCTGTTCGAGCTGCGGCCATACGGCGCTCCCGGGAACGGGTTCCATGGGATCAGGTTGATTTTGCACGGCGTATCTTTCAGCAGTGCAGCCAGTTCATGCGCATGCTCGGTACCGTCGTTCACGTGGTCGAGCATCACGTACTCGATAGTTACGCGGCCCTGGTTGGCGTTGGATTTTTCCAGGTAGCGACGCACCGCCGCAAGGAAGGTTTCGATATTGTACTTTTTGTTGATCGGCACAATTTCGTCACGGATTTCATCGTTTGGCGCATGCAGAGAGATGGCCAGCGCCACGTCAATCATGTCACCCAGCTTATCCAGAGCCGGAACCACGCCTGACGTAGAGAGCGTCACGCGACGTTTGGAGAGGCCAAAACCGAAATCGTCCAGCATAATTTCCATTGCCGGAACCACGTTAGTCAGGTTCAGCAGCGGTTCACCCATCCCCATCATCACCACGTTGGTAATTGGGCGGGTTCCGGTCACTTTCGCCGCGCCAACGATTTTCGCGGCACGCCAGACCTGGCCAATGATTTCCGATACACGCAGGTTACGGTTAAAACCTTGCTGCGCGGTTGAGCAGAATTTGCACTCCAGCGCACAGCCAACCTGAGAAGAGACGCACAGCGTGGCGCGATCGTCTTCCGGGATATACACGGTTTCAACACGCTGATCGCCAACGGCAATCGCCCATTTGATGGTGCCATCTGAAGAGCGTTGTTCTTCCACCACTTCCGGTGCGCGGATTTCAGCCACTTCTTTGAGCTTGTTGCGCAGCACTTTGTTGATGTCAGTCATGTCATCAAAGTTGTCGCTGCAATAGTGGTACATCCATTTCATGACCTGATCGGCACGAAACGGCTTCTCGCCCAACTCTTTAAAGAACTCGCGCATCTGCTGACGGTTCAGATCCAGCAGGTTAATTTTTCCATTTTTATTTGGAACCGCAGGCGTGGCGACTTCGGAGGTATTCACTAATTCAGACATAATATTTTCCGGCCTCGTTGTTACACGTTATGGCCCATGGAGGGTTGAAAAGAAACGCCCCGGAAAGCGTTCTGCTCGTCCGGGGCGTTGCATTGTACAAAGTCTGGCGCAGGGATGCCACGTTTGCACGTGGCATTTACGAAAATAATGTGTAAACGAAACCGTTAAATTAACGGGTACGTGGACACACTTCGCCTTCTGCGAAGAAGAAAGCGATTTCGCGCGCTGCAGATTCAACAGAGTCAGAACCGTGGGTGCCGTTCTCGGTGAAGCTGTCAGCGTAGTCAGCGCGCAGCGTACCTGCCAGCGCGTTATCCGGGTTGGTTGCACCCAGCAGGTCACGGTGACGCTGTACCGCATTTTCGCCTTCCAGCACGGATACCACGATCGGGCCAGAGGTCATGAACTCAACCAGACCGTCAAAGAATGGGCGACCTTCATGCTCAGCGTAGAAACCGCGAGCCTGCTCAACGGTCAGATGCAGCATTTTGGTGCCAACGATCTTAAACCCTGCTGATTCAAAGCGAGCGAAGATGCTGCCAATAACGTTTTTTGCCACCGCGTTTGGTTTGATGATGGAAAAAGTACGTTCAATAGCCATTGATAACCTCTGTAAAATGTTCTGTTGTTTTTGCATACCTGAGTATGGTGTGGCGCGGATTATAAAGAGCAATGGCGCCATTGCCTATGGTTATACATAACATTTTTTTAAAATGAGACGAAGATTAGCAACAGGACAGATTTCGCATCCCGTAGTGATGGTGGAAACAGAGCGGGCACTGCTTTTCTTCAGGCGTAAATGACCAGAACCGACGGCGGCACGTCTGGCAAATGGCCTCATATGCGGGCATGGTTACCGTTTTCGCTATTCCCTCTGTTTGTGTCACTTTTATCGCCGCATGCTGGCAAACCGCTTCACAACCACCGCAACCGGTGCAATATTCGGTTTCCACCCTCAGACTGGCGTTCTCAAAACGAATCGCCCTTTCCTGACAGCTTCGCCAGCACGCCCCGCACAGCACGCACTTTCCGGCGTCGAGAGCGATCTCTGCCTCGCTAAACGCGGGAAAAGCCCTTCGCAACTCACGCAGGCCGGGCATGACGCAACAGGCACGAACATCCTCACGGGGAACGTGCATTAGCGCACGGCGGGCGAGATTCACCTCGTTGTGCGGGATGAGCTTAAATGCCCACGCCGCTTCACCGCGTCGGCGAAGCGTAAGATTAAGCCGGGCAAGCGCCAGCAGCCAGTCAGGATGGTGCTCCACCTCAATACTGATAAAACGAACGCGGTATTGCGCGTGCCACAGTAGCAGCTCATTCACTCCAGGTGCGCGTTCCGTAAACGGCCCGACAAGCGCATCTCCACGCAAAAAGCGTTTTCGCGGTACGATGCCGGTAATGGCTCCGGCTGGACAGACAAACAGGCAGTCACCGCATTCAATACAACGGCTGTCATCAATCAGAACGCCCGAGTCCGTAAAAGAGAACGCCTGCACAGGGCAAGCGTCCGCACAGGCGTGGCAGGAGGCATGGCGGAAACGGCGACGAACGCACGCATGCGTCACGTCCATCGCCGGGATAAGCGTTAATCCGGCCATCAGCCAATACTGAAGAAAACGAAGCGCAGCATCAGCTCACCCACAATCAGTAATGCGCTGCCCAGCAGCACCGGGCCTCGCGCGGCCTTCAGACCGCCCGCGGCAAAACACAGCATGCCCGCAACGGAAACGCACCAGCTCAGCAGATGCATCGTGCGCAGTTGCTCCAGCATCCATAACGGAGCGTGAGGGAATGTCACCACGGTGTTGTCCATGGCTGTAATGTCGGCCAGCCAGACAGGCTGCATCACCAGACGCACAAGCACCAGCAGCGTAATAATCACAACCGCCGCGCGCAGGTTAATCCGGGAAGGCGCCCCAACGGCCACGCAGGCTGAGCCAATGATTCCCACCGAGCCGATGAACAGCACCAGCGTGTTGATGTGCTGCCAGGTGACAACCGACGAATGGATATAAATCTGCGCCATGCAGAACACGTCCACCAGCCCGACAAGACCCGCCACCGCCAGAATCGGCTTCCAGCCTGGTTTTTTCGCGAACATCAGCAGCGTCGCAAGACCAAGCGCCGCAAGGTAAAGGCTGGCAAATACGATCTCACGGCTCAGCCAGGAGCTGGATACGTGGCGCAGCGCGTTGAGAGCATTGAGCGGGTAGCCCATATGCAGCGCCGAGGCGAGCAGCCCCAGGCAGGCCAGCACGAATGCCCCGGCAGCAGGCAGCAGCGCGTTACGCGGCGAAGCCTGCGCGTCTCCGAGCGCCAGCCAGAGCGTAACGCCTACCGATCCCTGAAGGAACAGGGTAAAAATCAGCAACGGTAACTCATGCATGACATGTCCCCTCTTTCTCTGCGCCCTGATGTGCTTTGATCACCAGGTTAGGTTTGGTGATGGAGGAATCAGGCAATCCCTTCACGTCACAGACCACACCGTATTTCGCCCGAAGTTCATCAATCGGCCCGAATTTGATCGCTTCAAGGGGACAGGTTGCCACGCAGACAGGCTGTTCGCCTTTCGCCTGCAGATCCACGCAAAAATCGCATTTGGACATCTGCCCGGTCTGCTCGTTGAGCTGCGGCGCGCCATAGGGGCATGACCACGCACAATATCCACAGCCGACGCACTTATCCGTATCGACGCGCACGATGCCGTCACCCGGACGCTTATGCATCGCGGTGGTCGGGCAGTTTTTGGTGCAGACAGGATCCGCACAGTGGTTGCAGGAGACAGAAAGTGTGTAGGCAAAAACGTTATTGCTGACGCCGCCCTGGCCGGTTGGGATGAAATTCCCGCCGTTGATTTCGTACACGCGACGGAAACGACGCCCGGGTTCAAGGTTGTTTTTATCTTTGCATGCCACCTGGCAGGCCTTGCAGCCCGAGCAGCGGGATGAGTCGATATAGAAGCCCAGCTGTTTGTCGCTCACCGGCGCGTAGTGTTTAAACTGACTCATGCTTTTGCTACCTCCACCAGCATGGTTTGATGAGAATTCCCTTTCGCAAGTGCGGTAATGCGGGCGGAGCTGAGCACGTTCGCGCAGCCACCTTTATCAATGCCCCGCTCGTCCGGCTGCCACCAGGCGCCAGCCTGCATGGCAACAACGCCAGGAATGATGCGCGGCGTGACTTCGGCCGGGATTTCACATATCCCCCGTGCATTGTGAATACGCACGGTATCTCCCTGCGCAATACCGCGTTTTTGCGCGTCCTGTGGGTTAATCCATAACTTTTGCTGTTGAACCTCAAGCAGCCATGGGTTGGCATACTGAGTGGAGTTGGCGCGGTTTTTCCCCTTCCAGGTAATGAGCTGTAACGGGAACGTCTTCGCCAGTTCATCCTCCGGTCCTTCATGGGCTGGCACGTAATGCGACAGCGCAGGGATTTCCGGGTGATGCATGTCGTAAAGACGCTTCGAGAAGATCTCAATTTTTCCGGATGGCGTCGGGAAAGGATGATTTTGCGGGTCGCGAATATTGTCCTCAAAAGCGACATACGGTGCGCTTTTGAAGAGATGTTGCCGCGTCTTTTGCAGCGTCGCGAAGTCAGGCAAGTTTTCCTCTGGCATCGCCAGGCGAGTCTGCTCCCATATGTGTTCAATCCACGCCTTTTCATCCCGCCCCTGGCTGAAGGCCGGTTCGATACCCAGCTTAGCGGCTACTTCGCGCAGCCAGTCATAGTCTGAACGGCGTTCAAATTCGGGTTTGATCAGCTTTTCCGAGAGGATCAGATAGCTTGCGGTCCCCCAGGTTTCACCGATATTCCAGCGTTCCATAAAGCTGGTTTCCGGCAGCAGAAGATCGGCATAGCGGGCGCTCGGCGTCATGAAGAGATCGCTTGCCACGATGAACTGAATTTTCGACTCGTCTTCCAGTACCCGTGTCGCCTGATGCAGATCGGGGTTCTGGTTAGCAAGATAGTTACCCGCCAGAGAAAACAGAATGCGGATATTACTGTCGAGCTTTTCAGCATCCTTCAGGCCGACATCCGGTGTGACCTGTGAGGCATCGTCAGCGGCCTGAACCCAGTTCATCACCGATATTTTTGCTTTGACCGGGTTATCCGGCATGTCAGGACCGACCGCAAATTTCCGGTTGGCACAACCACCATATCCTGCAGCCCACCCACCTTTTACGCCAACATTGCCCGTCAGCGTTGCCAGCAGCGTAGAGCCACGCGCGGTGCGTTCGCCGCAGTTGTGGCGCTGTGGACCCCAGCCCTGAATTAACGCGGCAGGTTTTGTTGTGGCATAGTCGCGTCCCAGCTGCCGGATGGTCTGCGCTGGCACATGGGTAATTTGCTCTGCCCATTCGGGAGTTTTCACCACTCCATCTTTCGCACCGGTCAGATAGGCGACAAGAGACTCGTTGGCGGGCACACCTTCAGGCATTGAGGCTTCATCGAAGCCCAGCGTATAGCGCTGAATAAATTCACGATCGTGCAGGTTTTCCGTGACGATAACGTACATCATCGCGTCCATCAGCGCGTTATCGGTCGTCGGTAATAAGGGGATCCATTGATCGGCAAGGGATGAAACGGTATCTGAGTAGCGTGGATCAACCACGATAAAACGCGTGCCGTTTTGCTTCATTCTCTGGAAATAGTGGTTGCTGTGACCAAAAATGGTCTCCGTTGGGTTATGACCCCAGAGGATCACCAGCCGGGTATCCTGCAGTGTATCCAGCGAACTGCCGCTGGCGGCGGTGCCGTAGGTGTAAGGCGTCGCGGCAGCTGTATTGCCCATACTGACCGAATGATAGCTTTCAAGGTATCCGCCGGTTAAGTTGAGCAAACGACGGACCATCTTATCCCCGGAAAAGGTGCCCCCGGAAACCGCCGTACCCACATGAACATAGCGCGAGGCTGCGCCATATTGTTGCGTGATCGTTTTTAACCGTTCGGCAATAAGCGTGGTAGCTTCATCCCACGAAATACGTTCAAATTTTCCTTCACCGCGCTTACCCACGCGTTTCATCGGATATTTTAAACGGTCAGGATGGTAAACAAATTTCCGGTAAGCCCGGCCACGAACGCAGGCGCGCATCACCGGCATTTGCGGATCCAGCTCCTTATCCGGGCGCGTAGAAATTCGGGTCACCACGCCATCGTTGACGTGGGCCCGAATATCACACTTCCCCCCGCAGTCAAATGTGCTGCAGGTCTGAATAATGTTTTCCCCAGGCTCGTCTTGTGCGGCGGTGTCTTCACTCGCCTTTGCTTTGCCAACGCGGGCGACAAACGGCAGGGCAGCAAGCGCCGACCCGGCCTGGATAAACTGACGTCGGGATACAGCGGGTAAAAGGCCGTCTCCCTGGCTTTTTATTTTTGTCATTGCTCATTCCTTCAAATAAAAACGCATTCTCGTTTTTTCGCAGGAACGAACATTGATTATTATCAAGCTAATTAATAGGGAGTAGGGGTTAGCGGCTTAATTCAAAATTAAGCGTAGCCAATTTCCCGGCCTCATCCATGGCAACTAATTGATATTTACCGGGCAAAGATAACTGCATTGAAAAATTCCGATTTTTATGTTCGAGAGGCTCGCCATTTAAAAACCACCATCGCTGCCCTTCTCCCCCGCTGGTCGTGACGGAAATTGTCACTTTTTCCTCACCCGGAAGACGCTTAATGACCGCCCCCTCTCTGACACCCGAAATCATTAGCGGTGCCGCATTGTTATCATCCAGCGGTGGACAAACCGTTGAGGGTGCGGGAAGACGTGCCGCTCTTTTTTCCGCTGCCGGTAGCCACGGCTCCAGGGGTAGCGGCCAGACGTCCAGCACTTTCTCTGTGGCATCCGGGCAATCTGCCGCAACGCGTTTGCCAGTTTTATCCAGCCAGATCGGGAAACGGATCCCGCGGATGCCCTCCTGCTCCGGCAGCAACAGCGTCGGCGGCTCACTCCCTTCCAGCAGCCAGGTCGACAGGCGTCGACGGCAGTTTTCACTGCCCTCCGGCAACGATTGTCCACCAGGCCAGCAGATCACGCCTCGCCCGACGCTTTCCGGGCGCGGATCGCGTGGCAGGCGCGCTTCGTCTATCGTTGAGCGCGACTGAAGCAGGTTATTCACCTGATTTAACAGCGGCACGGCACTGGCAAAACCAAACTGTCCCGCCACGGGCGTGCCGTCCGGCCTTCCTGTCCAGATGCCAATCACGTAACGCGCATTCAGGCCAATGGCCCAGGCATCGCGATAGCCGTAGCTGGTGCCCGTTTTCCATGCCAGCGGCGCAACCTGCGGCAGTGCGTTATCCGGTAACGGTTGGGCTTCATTCGCCAGAATACGGCGAATAATCCAGGCCGAGCCGGGTGACAACAGCGGACGTTCAACCAGCGCATCACCTGGCTGTAAGCGCAGCCTTCCCGCTTTACCGTGGCGGGCAAAAGCGCTGTAGGCAGCAGTAATATCTGCCAGCCGCGCTCCCGCCCCGCCCAGGATCAACGACAGATTTGGCTGCGCCCCCGCAGGCAAAATAAGCGGCAACCCTGCGTTGCTGAGCATGCCGGCAAAACGCTTAGGCCCGTACGCCTCCAGCACCTGCACGGCAGGCAGATTAAGGGAGCGCACCAGCGCTTCGCTCATGCTCACCGGCCCATGGAATCCGCTGTCAAAGTTGCCGGGACGATAATCACCGGTTTTCCTGGGGACATCCTGAAGCAGCGAAGCGGGATGGATCAATCCATCGTCGAGCGCCATACCGTAGATAAAAGGTTTAAGTACCGATCCCGGGGATCGGATCGCATTCACCATATCCACATGGCTGAAGCGGGTGTCATCGTTAATATCCACCGAACCGACCCAGCCGCGCACTTTCATATTGGTATGATCCACGACGATCATCGCCAGTGAACTGCGCGCCGGCAGGCGGGATTTCCAGTTCATTGCCAGCTCTTCCAGCTGCCGTTGTAAGGCGGCATCCAGAGTGGTGACAATTTTGGTATCACGGCTTTTTCCCAGCATCATGCGTGCGAAGAGCGGCGCCAGCTGGGGCATCTGCCGGGGAGCCAGCCATACCGGCTCTTCACGGGATTCGTTAACCTGTCGGGCTGACCAGACGCCCTGCGTTACCATCCGGTCGAGCACTTTGTTGCGCGCCGCTTCCGCCCGCGCCGGCCAGCGGTCCGGGCGTAAACGGCTGGGGGCCTGAGGTAGCACCGCCAGCAGGGCCGCTTCGGAATAGCTGAGCTGTGATGGCGGTTTACCCAGATAGGTCCAGCTTGCAGCACCTATTCCCTGGAGCGTCCCGCCAAACGGGGCGCGGTTAAGGTAGAGGGTGAGGATCTCGCGCTTGGAGAGGTGCCATTCAAGCTGCATCGCCCGCCAGAGTTGCCGAATTTTACCGCCAAAGGTGCGCGGATGCGGATCCAGCAGACGCGCAACCTGCATGGTCAGCGTGCTGCCGCCGGAGACTACCTTACCGGACGTCAGATCCTGCCAGGCGGCGCGCAGCACAGAGAAAGGATTCACGCCTGGATGCTCCCAGAACCAGCGATCTTCATACTGGATCAGGGCCTCAAGATAGCGAGGAGAGACCTCTTCAATCGTGACCGGATAACGCCAGATCCCTTCGCTGTCGGCAAAACGCCAGAGCGGCGTGCCCTTCTCATCCACCACCACCCGGGCGGGGTTAACCTCTTTCAGCGGCAACGGCCAGAGGCGGTCGGCGGCGACAATCAGCCCCCATAAAATGAGAAGCGCCCCCGCCAGCCACAGCCAGCGGGAGCGTATCAGACGTGCAACTGACATATTACGGTACAACAATCAGCGGGCCACTGGCCGCACCCGTTGCCCGCCACTGCGGAACATACATGGACTCCACCAGCGGCACCGGTACCTGGTACGTTCCCGGCGTCACGGCGCGCGCCAGATAAACCAGCGTAACCGGCTGCCCTTCGTTCACCGGCACTGCGGCCACAAAGCGGTCGTCGCGGAACTCCATATGCTGAATATCCGCCTGCTGCATCTGACTAAGCAGGTTCTGCACTTCGCTGCCGCTGTCCTGCAGGCTGGCGCTGCTGCTTGCCAGGTTCTGGTTCTCCAGCTCCAGACCCGCCGGGAGGAGATCCACCACCAGCGCATCCGGCACGTTCTGGCTGGCCTTCACTTCCAGCCATACCAGCACCAGCTCACCGCTCTTCAGCGAAGAGAGCGATTTCGAACTGCCGTCGGTTGCCAGAATATGGCGTTCAATCTGCAGAACATTCGAGGATGGCTGAGGGGCTGAGTCCGGGTAACCGGTGCTATCCAGACGCACCCACAGCGGTGCCGTGCCGGTGTTGGTCACCTGCAGCGCACCAAGCTGATCGCCATTCATATTCTGCACCAGCGCCTTGTCACCGCTCAATGCGCTACCCGAGAGTGAGGTTTCCGCCTGCCATGCTCCGGACAGAGTTTGTAGCGAACGTCCGGCCAGGAACAGCGCGTTACTCTCCTGTGTTGACAGCCAGCGCTGGCTGAAGGCCTGTTCAGACAGGGCATTCAGCAGCCTATTTTGCGCATCAGGCAGCAGCTTATACTCCTCCAGAAGGGAGAGCATCAGCGCGTTGTCACGAAGAGCGCTACCGTAATCCGCCATCCAGTTTCTGCTGTCGTTGCGCGGCGTTTTGAGGGCCAGATCCAGCGCCTGCTGGCTGCGCGGGGCATCCCCCATCAGTTTGAGTGCCATACCGAGCTGCATCAGCGGCAGACCAGAAGCCGCCTGCCCGTGACGATCCCAGATTTCACGCAACGCACCCAGCGGGGCTTTTTGCTGGCGCGCCAGTACCAGTGCGGCATAGGCCTGCACGGCAAATTTGCTGGCCTGGGTATCGTCGCTGTAGCGGATGGACATCATGCCCGGATCCTGCAGGTAGCGGAGCAGTCGGCTATTGGCATTGTTGACCGCATCCGTCGGCACGCTGTAGCCCTGCTCACCGGCACGCACCAGGAAGTCCGTGACATAGGCAGTCAGCCAGTACTCTTCCGGACCGTTTTTATCCCAGAGCGCAAAACCACCGTCATCACGCTGCATCTGCAGAAGGCGGGAGATGCCAATATCAATGGCAGCACGACGTTTGTCGTCCGTGTCGCCTTTAATGCCAAGCGCCTTCAGCTGTGACGCGTTGGTATAGAGCGACGGGAACAGGCCACTGGTGGTTTGTTCAAGACAGCCATAAGGATATGCCTGCAGCTCACGGATATAGCGCGCCAGATTAAGCGGCGGTTTGCCGCTAAGCAGCAGTTGTCTCTGCAATGTAGCGGGAGAGAAGCCGTTGATATGCTGCCCTGGCGCAGTCCAGGACTCACCCGGGTTCAGCATGGCCCCGGTATTCACCGTCTGCGCCGGGAACGCAGGACGGACGCCGATTTTCCAGCTCTTCTGCTGCGGAGCGAAGGTCTCGCCAGGCAGCTGAAGTCCTGTTACCTGCGCCGTCACTTCGCCGTCACCGTAACCTTCCAGTGCACGCACCGGAATAAACAGCGTGCTGCGCGCACCCGGTGGCAGTTTGACAGGCTGCGGCTGCGCCCCTTCCAGCAACAGCTTGCCGGTCGCGGTTAAGGCCACATTTAGCGTTTGCGGCTGATCGGTCAGGTTAGTGAGATCCAGCGTCAACCGTGAGGTATCGCCGCTTGCCAGGAAGCGCGGCGTATTAAGCTCGGTAATGACCGGCGCGGCCACAATCACTTTGCTTTCGCTGCTGCCGAAATCCTCTTCCGTCCAGGCCTGCGCCATCAGACGCAGCTCACCGTTGAAGTCTCCAATTGGCAGGGTGATGGACCCTTCACCATTCGCATCAAGCGTCACAGGCTGTGCCTGCTGGGCGATAATGGTGACATGGTTCACCGGCGGCTTACCGCCGCGTTTAAGCTCATCGCCGTCACCACCAAAACGCAGCGCGGCCATACGTCCCTGGCCTTCAATCACCTGGCCGTAGATATCGTAGATATCCGCGCCATAGCGCTTCTGACCAAAGAAGGCCTGCCACGGATCCGGCGTGACGTAATCGGTAATGTTCAGCACGCCGCTGTCCACCGCGGAGACCAACACGTTCACTTTCTGTGGTACCGGGCCCTCTTTCACTCTGGCTTTTACTTTCACGGAAAGCGTCTGGTTAGGGCGCATTTTCTGCGGGTTATCCAGCGCGATATTCAGACGGCGATTTTCATCCCCCATCGGCAGATGCAGCAGGCCAACCGCCCGCTTCGGCGTGGCGGATTTAGATTTATCGCCAGGGCGAACCACCAGCGTGCTGAGATAGAGGTCGTGGCGTTTCCAGGCTTTGTCTACCGGAATAGACAGATCCAGTCCGTTGGCCGGAACGTCGATCTCTTTCCACCACAGCGGCCCTTCGCTGGATTCGATCATCGCATAGCCTTTACCCGCGGCAGGTGCGGCGATATGCAGCTGGATGGTGTCACCCGGCTGGTAAGAAGGCTTATCCAGTTTCAGGGTCACGCGGTCGGGGCGCGCGGCTCCCGTGCCGTCACTGTTATCCTGCCAGCTGTACCCGGCCCAGAAACGTACGCTGCTGACCATGTCATCAGGCGCTTTCACTTCCAGACGATAGGAGCCCCACTCTACCGGGAACGTCACTTTACCCGTTTCATCGGCCTTGAGGGTCAGCTCCTGCTCGCCTTCAATGAGATCTTTTTGATCAAACTGGGACTGCCAGCCATCGCTTTCTGACCAGTTCCAGTAGTAGTCGCGGCGTTCGCGGATCAGGCGCACCTGTAACCCGGAAACAGCCTTTTTCGCCCCACTGGCATCGGCATAGACAATGTCGAAACTGGCGTTGCCGTTTTCATCGACGATAGGCTGGTTAACGGTGGTATCGGTGCGGTAATCATACACCACCTTGCTGGCGAACTGAGGACGAATACCCGGTAATTCGGCTGCTGGCCAGATCGCCTGTTCAGCACGACGCGTCACCGGACGACCGCCCGATTCCAGCAGGCTGGCCTGCAGGATCAGCTGAAGCGGAGAGTGCACCTCTTTCCACTGGCTTTCTGTAGAGACCTGCCCACGCCCCTGTTCATCAAGCGTAAGCTGCACTTCATCCAGGCTGCGACTCAGGTTGTCTTCCGCGATATCGCCAAACTGGAAGCCAGGCAGCGCCGGAACCGCTTCACGCAGTGGACGCAAAAAGAGCTGCCCCTGCAGGGCATTACCGTTGGCCGGTGCGCCGTACAGGTAATATCCCACCACGTTAAAGTCGACGTTATCCTGCGGTGAAACCGGCGTTTTTTGTCCGCTCAGATTCAGCGCCATACGCTCTGGCATAAAATCTTCGACGTGGAAGTCCCACAGACGCTGCTGGTTATCGCCCGTATTGGCGCGGATATGCCACATGCCGGTTTGCGCCCCGCTGTCCAGCGGATAGTTAAAGCGATAGAGACCATTCTCCGGCTGGACGACGACGGTACGCGCTACCTGCCCATCCGGGCGAAGCACATCCAGCTTCACCGGCTGCGCGGGTAGCGGTTTACCGTCGCTGTCGCGCAGTAAGCCGTTCAGGATCACCGTTTCGCCTGGGCGATAGAGGTCACGCGGGCCAAACATAAAGAATTGCTTGCTGTAACCCGGGCTACCGGCAATGTCGAACTCCGCCAGATCGAGTGCCGGCAGCTTGAGGTCAAGCAGCGTAGTCTGGCCATCTTTACTGGCAAGGATCAGCGCGGCTTCTTTGTCAGTTTCGAGCTTTGCATGGCCGTCGGCATCGCTGTTCGCCTCAGCCAGGGTCTGCCCTTTATCGTTTAACAGCGTGACGGTTACGCCGGATTGCGCCGCACCGTTTTCCAGGCTCTGGGTGAAGATATCGAGACGGTTATGATAACGGTGAGCGGACAGCCCAATATCGCTTAAGGTGAAGAGCGTGGCGGCATTGCTGTAGTTGTAGTGCCCTGCCTGATTCATCACTGCGATATAGACGCCCGACTGCTGGAGCGGCTTGATATCTTTCAGCGGCAGCAGCAGTTTTTCACGCGTGTTACGTGCCGGGTTAAGATCGAAACGACCGGTATAAACCAACTCGGCCATCTTCAGCAGATTGTCAGATTCCCAGTTGGTCAGCGAGTTACGGTATTCCCACTGGCTGACGAATGAAGCCAGCGACTCCGGTTTCACGCGATAGAAGTTCACGTCCACGTTATTGACGTTGAGCGCCATGACAGGCAAGCCTTCCACCACTTTCCCCGGCAGCAGTGACCCGCGGCTGGCGAAGCCGACCGTCGGCTCGACATCCCGGGTGGTCAGGGCTTTTTCGTAGTCGATGCCAAAAGTCGCTTTGTTTAACGCCTGCAGATCGCGTTCCACGGTGACGACCAGATTGCGGTTAGGCTCCAGATGGCGCAGACGAAGCTCTTTCAGGTTCGGCGCCAGTTCCCACGCCCCGTCAACCTTGCCGCTTTTCTTATCCACGACATGCACGGTTTTCGAGAAATCCTGATCCGGATTCAGTGGAACAGAAAATGTCAGCACCAGCGTGGCGGCGCCGTCCAGCTGCACTTCAGAGGCATCAAGCAGAGTGAGCGCTTTGCCCTGACTTTGTACCGCCAGTTTTGCCAGCTTGTCAGCGTCTGGCTTTTCCGCCGCTTTTGGTGTGGTTGCTGTAGATGCCGCGGGAGCCGCAGCCTGAGGTTTATCGTCGCTGTTATCACAGCCGACAAGCGTAAACGTGGTGAGCAGCGCAAGAGAGAGCGCGGCTAAGCGAAACGGTTTCATCCTTTGTCCCTGGCCCATGGAGCCTGTTGGTCGTCTTCCGGATAAGTATTATCCGCAAGTTTCGTTAATACAAAAAGTCCATTTTTAGGATCTGGAAGGCGGCTCGCATCGTCAACGTGGTGATGTTACGCCGATCACAACGTCAAACGTCACATGTTACCTTTCACGTCATTTGTTTTTAAAACAAGAAGATAGCTGGATAAGCTCGCCGGGAGCCTGCTAGTTTTAAGCTCAAGACGCACCCCGAGTGCGCGGTTCAATAAGAGAGAAAGCCATGAAACGAGCCGTGAACGCCCTACAAAATTTCGGAAAATCATTGTACGGACCGGTACTTATTTTACCGATCGTCGGTCTGTTTATCGCCTTTGGCAATGTGCTGGGCAATGGCAACCTGGCCGAGTATCTGCCGTTTCTCGGCCATCCGCTGATCCAGAATATCGGCCAGCTGATCGCCAAATCTGCCGTGTCGGTGCTGGTTAACCTGGCCCTGGTGTTTGCCGTCGGCATCCCGATTGGTCTGGCAACACGGGACAAAGGCTACGCGGCGCTGATTGGGCTGGTGACGTTTGTGGTGTTTATCAACGCCATGAACGTCACGCTACAGCTTCAGGGCGAACTGGCAAACGCAGCACAGATGAAAGCCGCTGGGCAGACCATGGTGCTGGGCGTTCAGGTGCTGGAGATGGGCGTGTTCGCCGGGCTCCTGACCGGCGCGCTTTCCGGATACCTGTACAACAAATACTCCGGCGTACAGTTTAACGGCGCGATGGCGATTTACTCTGGTCACTGTTTTGTCGCCATTGTGATGCTGCCCGTTTCCATGCTGCTCGGCGTAGTGATGAGCGAGCTGTGGCCGTTTGCCCAGCACGGCATTAGCGCAATGGCGCTTGCCATCAAAGGTTCTGGTCCGTTCGGCGTGGCGATCTACGGCTTCCTTGAGCGCATTCTGGTGCCCACCGGCCTGCATCATCTGGTCTATACCCCGTTCCTGTATACCGAACTGGGCGGCACGCAAGAGGTGTGCGGTACGGTTTATCAGGGCGCGCGCAACATTTACTTCGCGGAAATGGCCTGTCCGGAGGTGAAACAGCTCAGCAGCACGGTGGTATGGGATGCGCGCGGCATCAGCAAGATGTTTGGCCTGCCGGCGGCGGCGCTGGCGATGTACATGACCGCAAAGCCGGAGCGTAAAGCGGCAGCAAAAGCGATTCTGATCCCGGCGGCGCTCACTTCGCTGCTGGTCGGCGTCACCGAGCCCATTGAGTTCTCCTTCCTGTTTGTCGCCCCGCTGCTGTTCGTGGTGCACGCGGTGCTGACGGGTATCGGGATGATGCTGTTCTCCCTGCTGGGTGTTCACGCCATCGGCGCTAACGGGATTATCGATTTTATTCTCTACAACCTGCCGCTCGGTACGGAGAAGTCCAACTGGCCGATGTACATCGTGGTCGGGCTGATCATGTTCGCCCTCTACTTCGTGGTGTTCCGCTTCCTGATCCTGCGTTTCAACATGAAAACGCCAGGCCGTGAAGATGAGGACCAGGAGACGCGCCTTTACAGCAAACAGGAGTACCAAGCGAAGGGCAATAACGACGGGCTGGGTGAATCCATCGTCGTCGGTCTGGGCGGCCGGGAAAATATTGAAGTGGTGGATAACTGCTACACCCGCTTACGTGTGACGGTGAAGGATGTCGCCATCATTGATGAGCCGCGCCTGAAAGCGACCGGCGCAAAAGGGATTATCAAACAAGGTAACAACGTTCAGGTGGTCTACGGGCTGCATGTCAAAAAAATGCGAGAAGCCGTTGAGACGTTTCTCTGAAAGGAGCTAAAGATGTTTACACCCCCATTCATTCTGTCGATTGCTGGCGGCGGTAGCACCTACACGCCAGGTATTGTGAAAAGCCTGATGGTGCGTCTGCAGGACTTCCCGCTGGCCGAAATCCGCCTCTACGACATCGACGAGGCGCGTCAGAACACGATTGCTCCGGTGGTGGAAAAAGTGATCCGCGACCACAGCCAGAGCATCAAATTTACCGTCACCAATGACCCGGAAGTGGCCTTCAGCGGCGCACACTTCGTCTTCGCCCAGATGCGCGTTGGCCAGTATAAAATGCGCGAGCAGGATGAGAAGATCCCGCTGCGCCACGGCGTGGTTGGTCAGGAGACCTGCGGCCCCGGCGGGCTGGCTTACGGGCTGCGTACGATCCTGCCAATGGTCGAGCTTATCGATCTGGTAGATCGCTACGCGCATGAAAAAGCATGGATCGTAAACTACTCCAACCCGGCGGCAATCGTCGCAGAGGGGGTGCGTCGTCTGCGGCCAAACGCCCGCGTGCTGAATATTTGCGATATGCCGGTTGCTGCAATGCGTAACATGGGAGCCATTCTGGGGGTCGATCGCCGCAAGCTGGAGGTGGACTACTTTGGGCTGAATCACTTCGGCTGGTTTACCCGTGTGTTGGTGGACGGCGAGGACAAGCTGCCGGAGCTGCGTAAACATATCGCGAAGTTTGGTCTGCTGACGGAAGATGCCGCCAAAACCGACCCGCAGCACTCCGATCCGTCGTGGGTGAAAACCTGGCGCAACATCAAGCCGATCATGGATAACTTCCCGGAGTATCTGCCGAACCCGTATCTGCAGTACTACCTGATGCCGAACCAGATTGTTGAGCATCAGAACCCGGACTACACCCGCGCTAACGAAGTGATGAACGGGCGTGAGAAAAAGCTGTTTGCCGCAGCCGAAGAATATAAGCGTACCGGGATCCTGCCGGACGCCTTCCACGTTGGCGTTCACGGCGAGTTTATCGTCGATGTCGCCTGCTCGCTGGCCTTCAACCTGCGGAGCCGTCATCTGGTGATGGTGGAAAACCGCGGGGCAATTACTAATCTGCCGTACGATGCGGTCGTCGAGGTTCCCGCTTATATCACCTCCGAGGGGCCAGAGCCTGTCCGCGTGGGCCAGGTGCCGCTGTTCCATCAGACGCTGCTGCAACAGCAGCTCGCCTCTGAACAGTTGCTGGTGGAAGCAACCATTGAAGGGAGCTATGAGAAAGCGCTGCAGGCATTTACCCTGAATCGCACCGTGCCGACCATGGAGCACGCGAAAGCGATTCTGGATGAGATGATCGAGGCAAACCGCGAGTACTGGCCTGCGCTGCAAAAAGCCTGGCTGAACGGCGAAGCGGTGAAAAAATAGGGGCTTGCTCGCGAGTTGAACGTGGTTTGCTTGTCGGTGTCAGAAAAAACATCGACAATCCTTTTTTACGGAAAAGAATGGAGGCAACCCATGTCCACCTCATATTTTGTCGCCGCCGACTGGCTGATTGAGCACGGCGACGATCCTGAAGTGCAGATTATTGACGCGCGTATGGCTCCTCCGGGCCAGGAGCATCGTGACGTTCCCGGTGAATACCGCGCAGGGCACCTGCCGGGCGCGGTATTTTTTGATATCGAAGCCCTCTCCGATCACACCTCCCCTCTGCCGCACATGCTGCCGCGCCCGGAAGCCTTCTCCGTAGCGATGCGCGAGCTGGGCATCAGCAAAGACAAACACCTCGTTGTTTATGATGAAGGTAACCTCTTCTCTGCCCCGCGCGCGTGGTGGATGCTGAAAAACTTCGGCGTCGAGAAAGTCTCGATTCTGGCGGGGGGTCTGGCTGGCTGGAAGCGCGACGAACTGCCGCTGCAGCAGGGGGACGTGACGCTGACGGAGGGGGATTTTGACGCGACGTTTGACGCAAATGTGGTGAAACGCCTGACCGACGTGCTGGTCGTCAGCCATGAAAACACTGCTCAAATCGTCGATGCGCGTCCTGCCGCACGTTTTAACGCTGAAGCGGACGAACCTCGCTCAGGCCTGAAACGCGGACACATTCCGGGGGCGTTGAACGTGCCGTGGGGCGATCTGGTGTTTGAGGGCGAGCTGAAAACCACCGATGAGCTACGCGCGATTTTTGATCGTCAGGGCGTGGATTTACACCGTCCGATTATTGCCAGCTGCGGTTCCGGCGTAACGGCCTGCGTGGTGATCCTGGCGCTCGCCACGCTCGGCGTAAACGACGTCACGCTGTACGACGGCGCCTGGAGTGAGTGGGGTGCGCGAGACGACCTGCCGGTTGAACCCGCGAAATAATGGATAACCGCCTGGCCACGCTGTTAACGCGCGGGGAATCGCTGACCCGCGCGGAGTATCGCGTACTCGCCCACCTCACGGAGCATCCGCTGTTGGTAGGTAACATCACGGTGCGGGAACTGGCACAGGCGACATTTGTCTCTACCGCGACGATTATGCGGCTGTGTCAGAAGCTGGGGTTCAGCGGGTTTAGCGAGTTTATCTGGCACTGCAAACAGCTCCTCACCGACACGCCGCATATTACGACGCAAGGAAACGCCCTTCCGCAGTTGCCCGCGCTGTTCAGCCAGTTTATTGCCAACTATCAGCAGACATTCCAGTGGGTGACCGATGAGAAGCGTCTGCAGTTTGCCGACCTGCTGCGTCACAAAGAGAGCTTCTTTCTCTACGGTGCCGGGTTTTCCTATCTGTTTGCCGAATACCTGACCAAAAAACTGCAGGTGCTGGGGAAAACGGCGTTTATCTCCGGGCCGGGTGACAGCCGGAACATCTTTCTCAGCAACGCCGCCCGGTATCAGGTATTTATTGCCGTCTCGCGCAGCGGCGAAACAGAGCAGGTGCTGGATAAAGCGCGGATCGCCAAAAACGTCGGGATGACGATTGTCGCGTTTACCCGCGCCTCGGCCAATACGCTGGCGGGCATGGCGGACGTGCACTTCGCTCTCTATGACGAGGCGGTGCATTACGCCGCGGAAGCCGCAGGGGTGACGTCGTTTGAGTCGAATCTGGTACTGCTGATGGATTTACTGCTGCTGGAAGCAACGGGGTGACAGTCACCCCGCTGTAATCAGATGATGCGGTTGGTTTTGAGATCGCGCAGGAAACCGCCCCAGCGACGCTCATAAAACGGTGTGATGTGCTCGGTAATAAAGTGGCTGATGCCCTTCTCACCGTTCTTCACCTGGCAGATATCAATTGGCTCATCGCCCGGCAACGTATCAGTGGCCACACTGCCCGCCGCCTGGATGATCTCGTCGATATCACCGTCAGCTTCAATACCAATCAACAGTACCGGCTGTTCATCCGCTTGCTCTTTAATCGAACAGAGGAACGCGCGTCTTACCGGCTTCAGGGTTTTGAACAACGTGGTCAGGGAATCGATCATCTGCGCTGGCGGTTCGGCCACTTCAGAGAGCAGCAGCGTTTCGCCCCCTTCCAGCACTTCCTGGGTACTGAGCGGGTTACCCTCTTCACCAATCAGATGGCTGATTTCACGCGGCGTGAACTCTTTCCCGGTCGGCAGTTTCGCATTAAGGAACAGCGTCTGGCCCAGCGTCATTTCGAACAGCGTGCGCACCGGCATCACCACGAACGCCTGTTCGTCTTCAACGGCGGTCTGTAGCGCTTCCAGCGAGGTAAAGAACGGGATCACCGAGGTGCCGTCGTCTTTCTCCCAGTGCAGCAGATCCAGCGCGCTATCTTCAACAACCTGCTCACCTTCCGCCGCGGTTCCTGGCACCCAGACGGTGGATTCCAGCAGCGTGCGGAAAAATGCCGGACGGTGGGCGGGCTCGGTCGCCGCCTGTTCCAGCAGGGTTTCTAATTCGTTTTTGGTTTCGGACATAACAATTCCAGATAATGCATTTCCCCCCTCACCCCGGCCCTCTCCCTCAAGGGAGAGGGAGCAAACCATCCCCTCTCCCCGTGGGAGAGGGTTAGGGTGAGGGCAATGACGATTATTCAGCCGTCAGCAGGTTCGCCACGGTACGCACGCCCAGGCCGGTCGCGCCCGCAGACCACTGCTCAACTGCCGCTTTACGGTAGGTTGCGGAGCAGTCGATATGCAGCCAGCCTTCGTGATAGTTCTCAACGAAGTGGGACAGGAAGCCAGCTGCGGTGCTTGCACCCGCCGGGTATGCCGCGCTCGCGGTGTTATTCAGTTCGGCAAAATTAGACGGCAGCTGGCTGCGGTGGAACTCCGCCAGCGGCAGACGCCAGAACGGTTCGTTTTCTGCCGCGGCGCTTGCCAGCAGGCGGGCCGCCAGCTTGTCATCAAAGCTGAACAGCGCATGGTAGTCGTTACCCAGCGCCGTTTTTGCCGCGCCGGTCAGGGTGGCCATATCGATAATCAACTCTGGCTTCTGGGCAGAAGCGTCGATCAGGCCATCAGCCAGCACCAGACGGCCTTCTGCATCGGTGTTCATCACTTCAACATTTTTGCCGTTGCGGTAGCGAATGATGTCGCCCAGCTTGAAGGCGTTACCGCTTACCATGTTGTCCGCGCAGCACAGGTACAGCTTCACGCGTTTTTTCAGGCCACGGGTAATCGCAAACGCCAGCGCACCGGTAATGGTTGCCGCCCCGCCCATGTCGGATTTCATGGAGTCCATGAACGCGCTCTGCTTCAGGCTGTAGCCACCGGTGTCGAAGGTGATACCTTTCCCGACCAGGCAGGCAAACACTGGCGCGTCTTTATCGCCGGTTGGGTTGTAGTCCAGCGCCAGCAGCACCGGTGGACGCTCAGAGCCACGACCCACGGTGTGAATGCCCATGTAGTTCTGCTCGCGCAGGTCTTCACCTTTGGTGATGCGATAAGACATGTTATCGCCGGCCACGCCACACAGCAGGTCAACGGCGCGCTGTGCCAGCTGTTCCGGCCCCAGCTCTTCTGCCGGTGCGTTAATGGTGTCACGTACCCAGTCGATAATGGTCAGGCGGCTTTCCAGCTCTTTTTGACCGGCTTCGTCAAGGTTGGCCCACTCAATTTTGCGGGTGCCTTTTGGCCCTTTATAACCGGCCCAGAACGCCCAGCTGCGGTCGGTGTCCCAGCCCTCGCCTGCAAGAGAGACATGCTTAATGCCGAGCCCATCAATTTTACGCGCGGCGCGCTGGATCAGGCCCAGATCGTCGTTGCCCGTCAGGTGCAGGGTAATACCGTCGTTATTGATACTGTAAGTGGCTTTTTCGCCCCAACGCGCATCGGCGGGTTGCGTAGAGAGCGTAATCTTCATCGCTTCGGTCATTTTATTTATCCTTATTAGCAAACGGGCCGCCTGAAGGCAGCCCGTTACGTGATTTACTCTGCTTCATCTAACCAGACTAACAGAATCGCCTCCAGAATTTTTTCATTGGATGCGTTGGGATCGTCGTCAAAATCCTCTAAATCGCAGATCCACTGATGCATATCGGTGAAGCGTACGGTTTTTGGATCGAGATCCGGGTTAGCGTCGTAGAGCGCTTCGCCGATTTCACGGCTGTCTGTCCACTTCAGTCCCATATTAATGCTCGCGTGCGTGGTTGATGGTGTAGCGTGGGAACTCCACGACCAGATCCTCGTCGGTCACCGCTGCCTGGCAGCTTAAGCGGCTGTCGGGCTCCAGACCCCATGCTTTATCCAGCATGTCATCTTCGTCTTCGGTGCTCTCGGCAAGCGAGTCGAAACCTTCACGCACAATGCAGTGGCACGTCGTGCAGGCACAGGATTTTTCACAGGCGTGTTCCACTTCGATACCTGCACGCAGGGCAACATCGAGAATGGTTTCACCGGTCTTCGCTTCCAGAACAGCGCCATCCGGACAGAGGTCCGCATGAGGCAAAATAACAATCTTTGGCATATTAAACCTCGTCCACGGACTGGCCTTTCAGCGCGACGCGGACAGATTTGTCCATGCGGCGAGCAGCAAAGTCCTGGGTTTGTTTATCAACGTTTTTAATGGCTTCTTCTATTGCGTCAGCGTCAATGCCCTGGGCGACCACGCTTAAGTGCGCAGCAGCCTCGTCAATCACCTGACGCTCAGCGGCGCTTAACAGCGCGGCATCGGCAGCGAGCGCGCCGTTCAGGCTTTCCAGCACGCGTGCGGCTTCCACTTTTTGTTCGGCCAGCATACGCGCCTTCACATCCTGCTCGGCGTAGCTCATTGAGTCCTGAATCATGGAGGCGATTTCGCCATCGGTCAGGCCGTAGGACGGCTTCACCTGAATGGACGATTCGACACCAGTCGATTTTTCCATCGCCGTGACACTCAGCAGGCCGTCCGCATCCACCTGGAAGGTGACGCGAATATGCGCCCCGCCCGCAGGCAGCGCCGGAATGCTCCGCAGCGCAAAGCGCGCCAGAGAACGGCAATCCTGCACCAGTTCGCGTTCGCCCTGCATCACGTGAATGGACATGGCCGTCTGACCGTCTTTAAAGGTAGTGAACTCCTGCGCACGTGCCACCGGAATGGTGGTATTGCGCGGAATGACTTTCTCCACCAGTCCGCCCATGGTCTCTAAACCCAGCGACAGCGGGATAACGTCCAGCAGCAGCATTTCACTGTCCGGCTTGTTGCCGACCAGAATATCCGCTTGAATCGCCGCGCCCACGGCAACCACTTTGTCCGGATCAATGGAGGTCAGCGGCGTGCGGCCAAAGAATTCGCCTACACGCTCACGCACCAGCGGTACGCGGGTGGAGCCACCCACCATGACCACTTCCAGCACCTCATCCGCCTCAACGCCGGCATCTTTCAGCGCACGACGGCAGGCTAACAGCGTGCGTTTCACCAGGGGGGCGATCAGATCGTTAAACTGTTCACGGGCGATCTCACCCTGCCAGCCCGCCACGTTCACACTGACTGACTCAGCATCGCTTAGCGCAATTTTGGCCTCGATGGCCGCATCCAGCAGTTCACGCTGTACGCGCGCATCGCTGCGATCGCTGATACCCGCCTGCTCACGAATGTAATCCGCCAGCAGATGGTCAAAGTCATCGCCGCCCAGCGCGGAGTCCCCGCCGGTCGCCAGCACTTCAAACACCCCACGGCTTAAGCGCAGGATCGAGATATCAAAGGTACCGCCGCCGAGATCGTAAACCGCAATCACCCCTTCCTGACCGGAGTCGAGGCCGTAGGCAATCGCTGCCGCTGTCGGTTCGTTCAGCAGGCGCAGCACATGCAGGCCCGCCAGACGCGCGGCGTCTTTGGTGCCCTGACGCTGTGCGTCATCAAAGTAAGCCGGAACGGTAATCACCACACCGTCTAAATCGCCGCCGAGCGTTGCCGTGGCACGCTCCGCCAGCGCTTTAAGGATGTCAGCGGATACGCGAATCGGGTTCAGCAGCCCGGCCGCAGTCGCAATCATCGGCAGGCCGTTTTCACTGGCCTGCAGCTGATACGGCAGATGCGGGTAACGGGTCTGAATATCGGCCAGCGAGCGGCCCATCATCCGCTTAACGGAGCTGATGGTATTCGCCGGATCGCGCGCGGCGTTAGTGCGGGCATCAAAGCCCACCGCGCGGCCCTGCTGCTGGTAGTGGACCACGGAAGGCAGCAGATGGCGGCCCTGCTCGTCAGCCAGCGTCTCCGCCTGGCCGCTACGCACGGTCGCCACGAGGGAATTGGTGGTGCCGAGATCAATACCCACCGCCAGACGACGCTGGTGCGGTGCGGCACTTAAGCCAGGCTCACTAATTTGTAATAAGGCCATAATTGCTTCCGAAATTAAAAATCGAGCAGCTTTTCTTCGAGTTGTTCAGCACTGCTTCGCAGTTTATCGAGAAAACGGAGTTTGCGCACAGTGTCTGCCGCCACGTCCCAGGTCTCGTTGTTCAGTTGCGCCACCATCTGCTGATGGCGGGTATCAAACATGCCCTTCACGCGCGTGATGAACCCTTCCAGACGCGCTTCGTCTTTGGCCTGTTCAATCTCATCCAGCTCTTCGCGAAGCGTAAGCTGTTCCATCAGAAACGCCGTGTCGCGTACGGTGTGTTGTTCGCTCGCCAGATCAAAGCCGTGGAGCGAAAGCAGATATTCAGCACGCGCCAGCGGATGGCGCAGCGTCTGCCAGGCCTGGTTGATGGTCGCGGATTGCGACACCGCAGCCAGTTGTTCAGCCTGAGTACCGCTGGCGAATTTGTCCGGATGATACTGACGCTGCAGGTCCTGAAAACGGATCGTCAGCGCCTGGAGATCAATCGGGTATTGAGCGGGTAAACCGAAGAGAGTGAAGTAATCCATAACAATCTCAGGGGTAGCCTGTTAGAACAAACCCCACGCGTAGCAAATAAAGCCACGGTGGGGTTTCGGATGACGCGCGATTAAACGTGGAAGCTTTCGCCGCAACCACACTCGTCTTTGACGTTCGGGTTCGTGAATTTGAACCCTTCGTTCAGGCCTTCTTTTACAAAGTCCAGCTGAGTGCCGTTGAGGAATTGCAGGCTTTTGCCATCGACCACCACCTTCACGCCCTTGTCTTCAAACACAGTGTCATCGGACGCTGGTTCGTCAACAAACTCCAGTACGTAAGCCATACCAGAACAGCCGGAGGTACGTACGCCCAGTCGCAGGCCAAAGCCTTTACCACGGTTCGCCAGAAAAGAGCTTACTCGCGCGGCAGCGCTGTCGCTAAGGGTAATCGACATACTCAAACCTCAATTATTTTGCTTCACGTTTGCTTTTGTAATCCGCAATGGCGGCTTTGATCGCGTCTTCTGCCAGGATAGAACAGTGAATTTTCACCGGTGGCAGTTCGAGTTCTTCAGCAATATCCGTGTTCTTGATTGCCTGTGCCTCGTCCAGAGACTTGCCCTTCACCCACTCGGTGACCAGGGAGCTGGACGCGATAGCAGAACCGCAGCCGTAGGTCTTGAAGCGCGCGTCTTCAATGATACCTTCATTGTTGACTTTAATCTGCAACTTCATCACGTCGCCACAAGCTGGCGCGCCAACCATACCGCTACCTACGCTCTCGTCGCTGTTGTCAAAAGAGCCAACGTTGCGCGGGTTCTCGTAATGATCGATAACTTTTTCGCTGTATGCCATGATTGAATTCTCCTTATGTACCGATTAGTGATGTGACCATTCAATGCTGTTCAGATCCACGCCCTGCTTGAACATTTCCCACAGTGGAGAAAGGTCACGCAGACGGCCGATGGAGTTGCGAACCAGCTTGATGGTGTAGTCAATCTCTTCTTCGGTAGTGAAACGACCTAAAGAGAAACGGATAGAGCTGTGTGCCAGCTCGTCAGTCATACCCAGCGCGCGCAGCACGTAGGATGGCTCCAGGCTTGCAGACGTACAGGCAGAACCGGAAGAGACCGCCAGGTCTTTCAGCGCCATGATCAGCGATTCGCCTTCAACATAGTTGAAGCTCACGTTGAGAATGTTGGGTGCGCCCTGCTCGAGATCGCCGTTCAGATACACTTCTTCCATATCTTTCACGCCGTCCCACAGACGGTTACGGAGCGTGCGCAGGCGCGCCATCTCGGTTTCCATCTCTTCTTTCGCAATGCGGTAAGCTTCGCCCATGCCCACGATCTGGTGAACAGGCAGCGTACCGGAACGCATGCCGCGCTCATGACCGCCACCGTGCATCTGCGCTTCAATGCGGATACGTGGCTTACGACGAACGTACAGCGCGCCAATGCCTTTCGGGCCATAGATTTTGTGGCCGGAGAAGGACATCAGGTCGACTTTCAGCTGGCTCAGGTCGATAGGCAGTTTGCCCACGCTCTGAGTCGCATCAACGTGATAGATGATGCCGCGCGCACGGCACATTTCGCCGATGGTCGCGATATCCTGCACCACGCCGATTTCGTTGTTTACATGCATGATGGAAACCAGGATGGTGTCATCACGCATCGCCGCTTCGAGCTCTTTCAGGTCAATAATACCGTTGCTCTGTGGCGCCAGGTAAGTGACTTCAAAGCCTTCACGCTCGAGCTGACGGCAGGTGTCCAGCACAGCTTTATGTTCGGTTTTGCTGGTGATGATGTGCTTGCCTTTTTTCTGATAAAAGTTGGCTGCACCTTTGATCGCCAGGTTGTCGGATTCGGTCGCACCGGAGGTGAACACAATCTCACGCGGGTCGGCACCCACCAGGTCAGCAATCTGATTACGGGCGATATCCACCGCCTCTTCAGCATGCCAGCCAAAACGGTGTGAACGGGAAGCTGGGTTACCAAAGTTTCCGTCCAGGGTCAGACACTGCATCATTTTCTCGGCAACACGCGGGTCCACCGGCGTGGTTGCGGAGTAGTCGAGATAAATCGGTAATTTCATTGCTCTATAAACTCCGTACATCGCTTCAATGCAAGGAATCAGGCAACCGGCTGGATGTACGACCGAGTACACGGGGCAGCTTCGCCCCGGCCTGATTCTGAAATACTTATCTTTTTATTACGCGCGTAATTTAACGTCGATAGCGTCCTGCGCGCGGGTGCTGCGTTGAGATTCCTGGCTGTGCTGACGGCCCGATACATCCAGAACTTCCTGGTTATTCACCAGTTCACCGAGGGTGATGTTGTTCAGGAAGCCGGTCAGGCGGTCGCTCAGATCGCGCCACAGCGCGTGGGTCAGGCACTTATCGCCGCCCTGGCAGCCACCTTTCCCCTGGCAACGGGTCGCATCAACGGATTCGTCAACCGCACTAATGACTTCGCCAACCGCAATACTGCCCGCGTCTTTACCCAGCAGATAACCGCCGCCTGGGCCACGAACGCTGGAAACCAGTCCATTTTTACGCAGTCTGGAGAACAGCTGTTCCAGATAAGAGAGGGAGATCCCTTGTCGTTCAGAAATATCAGCCAACGGAACCGGGCCCGCTTCGGAGTTGAGCGCAACGTCCAGCATCGCGGTTACGGCATAACGCCCTTTAGATGTCAGTCTCATGTCTTACTTAACCTCAAACTCGCCCCTGCCCGGGGTTTTTTATAGTAAAATGGGGTATTGCATAGCAGGGCCAAGTCTGACATTCCTGACTAAATTGGTCAACTATTTACTTGACTGTTTTAGTCAGGTATTTAACCTTCCGTGCTCTCATTGTTTTTGTCGGGTGGCGCTACGCTTACCCGACCTACAAAACCGTAGGCCCGTGCAAGCGCAGCGCCGCCGGGCAACAACGCGCACCGTTATTCTTTATTCTTCTGCTCAATCGACGCCAGAATCCCACGCAGGATGTTCAGTTCCTGGCTTTCCGGGCGCGCACGGGTGAACAGGCGACGCAGCTTATTCATCACCTGCCCCGGATGGCCTTCGCGGATAAAACCGGTAGAGAGCAGCGTCTGCTCCAGGTGACCATAGAAGCGCTCCAGATCGTCCACCAGCGGATAGGCGGTCTCTTCTTTCGGTTCTGCCACTTTCTCCTGGGTCGCCAGCCAGGCCATCCGCACTTCGTAGGCAATGACCTGCACCGCCATTGCCAGGTTCAGCGAGCTGTATTCCGGGTTCGCCGCAATCGCGACGTGGTAATGGCACTTCTGCAGTTCGTCATTGGTCAAGCCGACGCGCTCACGCCCAAACACCAGCGCCACAGGCGCCTGTTCCGCTTCTGAGACACTTTTCAGGCCGCATTCGCGCGGGTCGAGCATTGGCCACGGCAGCGTACGGGAACGCGCGCTGGTACCGACGACCAGACTGCAACCCGCCAGCGCTTCGTCCAGGGTATCAACAATTTGCGCGTTGCCAATCACGTCGCTGGCACCGGCGGCCAGTGCGATGGCCTGAGAGTCCGGTTTCACCAGCGGATTAACCAGCCACAGATTCGTTAAGCCCATGGTTTTCATAGCGCGGGCAACGGAGCCCATATTGCCGGTATGCGATGTTTCAACCAGCACGATTCGAATGTTTTGCAGCATAGTTTTGGATGTCTGAATTCAGTGTCTAAAGAATATTCGGGCATATTATCATAAACGAGAGACATATTCCGATCCCGCTGCTATACTCTGCGCCGATTTTCCTGTTCTTTAACATCCAGTGAGAGAGACCGATGCATCCGATGCTGACCATCGCCGTGCGCGCAGCGCGCAAGGCGGGTAATGTAATTGCCAAACACTACGAAACGCCAGACTCCGTAGAAACCAGCCAGAAAGGCAGCAATGATTTCGTGACTAACGTCGATAAAGCCGCAGAAGCGATTATTATCGAAACGATCCGCAAATCTTACCCACAGCACACCATCATCACCGAAGAAAGCGGTGAACATGAAGGTACCGATCAGGATGTTCAATGGGTTATCGATCCACTGGATGGCACCACCAACTTCGTTAAACGCCTGCCACACTTCTCTGTGTCTATTGCAGTACGCATTAAAGGCCGTACTGAAGTTGCCGTTGTTTATGATCCAATGCGTAACGAACTGTTCACCGCTACCCGCGGTCAGGGCGCGCAGCTGAACGGTTACCGTCTGCGCTGCAGCAATGCACGCGATCTGGACGGCACCATTCTGGCGACCGGTTTCCCGTTCAAGGCTAAACAGCACGCAACCACCTACATGAATATCCTCGGCAAACTGTTCACCGAATGCGCGGACTTCCGTCGCACCGGCTCTGCCGCGCTGGATCTGGCCTACGTGGCGACCGGCCGCGTTGACGGTTACTTCGAACTGGCGCTGAAGCCGTGGGACTTTGCTGCGGGTGAGCTGATCGCGCGTGAAGCAGGCGCACTGGTATGCGATTTCACCGGCGGCCATAACTATATGTCTACCGGCAACATCGTTGCAGGTAACCCACGCGTTGTTAAAGCCATGCTGGCAAACATGCGTGATAAACTGAGCGATGCGCTGAAGCGTTAATCCCGGTAATTCCCTCTCCCACCGGGAGAGGGTCAGGGTGAGGACATCAGACCGCACCCTACTAAAACGGTCGCAATCCCCTTCCCACCGGCACCGCACTCATCCACATCGTCACCGCCGCTACCAGCAGAATCACCCCGCCCGCCAGCGCGAGCGTCGTCCAGCCTACCTGTCGCCACAGCACCGGCGTTTTATTGCCGCTGAGTTTTACCGCCAGTTGACGGAAGCTGTGAACCAGTAATGCCAGTGACGAAATGGTCAGGGACGTTCCTGCCGCCATAGCCAGCGCAGAGAGCATGCCCCAGCCGAATACGCCAATCACTTTGCTGAACAGCAGCACCATGATCGCGCCTGAACATGGTCGCATCCCCATTGAAAGAACAATCATCACCCGCGCACGCCAGTCGTCGCCGCTCTGCAACTGCGCCTGCGTAGGCAGATGCTGATGTCCGCAGCCGCAGTGGGCATCATGGACATGATGTGGCGTAAAGGATTTGAAGGTTGGCTTTTGCAGCAGTACGCGCATTTTTTTCAGCGCCCGCCAGCAGAGGATCACCCCCAGCACGCCCACCAGCGCATAACTTCCCTTCTCCAGCCAGAAACTGCTCAGGTGCAGCTGACGAGCGGGAAGCTGTAACAGCGAGAGGACGACCACTACCAGCCCGATAGCGACGCCGCCCTGCAGCAGCGAAGAGGCCAGTGTCAGACCGATGCTCGATTTCAGCTTCGAGGGATGCGTGGCAAGCCAGGTAGTGATCACAATCTTGCCGTGCCCCGGCCCCAGCGCATGCAGCACCCCGTAGACAAAACTGAATGCCAGCAGGGAACCACCTGCTTTTGTCGGGTTATCCGCCACCGCCTTGAGTAACCCGCTCATCTGCTGGTTAACGTCACGCTGCCAGAGAATGCTTTTCATCATAACCTGCGGCCAGGCCTGCCATAACCACAGCGCGCCGCACACGGCCAACAATAAAAAGAGCGCCAGCGGCCAGAGATGAAGCCAGCGACGTGGTTTGCGGGCGGAAGAGGCGATCACTGACATTGTAACGTCACCTGCTGTGCAAACTGTTTACCCAGTTCCATATCTTCAGGAGGGGCATCCTCTTTATCCAGAGAGACGGCGAAGTTGAGCGTCGCTTCGCTGGGTTTTGGCGTATGAACAGCGAGTTTGCAGGATTTTTGCAGGGTAGTCGGTAGCGTCACGTCACTCTCCTTCGCATAGCTCATATCGACGTAATAGGTGGGGTCGAAGGTGGAAAAGGTATACGTCTGTCCTGCCAGCGGCTGAGGATGCGCCAGCGGGAGAACAAACGTCAGCACCGCCTGATGACCGTCGCGCGACATGCCGTACTCCGTCGGGCGATTCATAAACTTCACCTTTTGTCCGTTATGCCAGAACTCGGTGAAGTAGTGCTGTGCCAGTACGTTGGCCATGACCTCCGCCGCCAGCTTTTTCCAGATCTCATCGCCTGGCTTTGCATTTCCCGCGTCATACAAGAGATCGGCCGAGGTGATTTCATCCATCGTCCAGCGCATTTTCAGGCCGCTCAACTGGGTTCCGTCAGTCACCAGCTCGGTTTTGAGACTGATAAAACTGTGAGGATGCGCGCCGGCGGTGAAAGTGATAACCGCCAAAAATAACGCCATCGCGCTGTGTTTAACTGTTTGCATCAATTCCTCACGTCAAAAATTCTGTGATGTTCGCCAGCAATCCTGAGTGAAAGGGCTGCCGGTACGCTTTTCAGCGTCGATCCTTTAGCTATTCTTACCAGACATTCACACTGGATACCCAACAGATGATGACAACGCTTGAAATTCCATCTGTGCTTTCCAGTTCGCAGCGCCGCTGCCAGGTGCTTTTGATGCTTTACCTGCCCGATGCTGCCGTCACCGCACAGAGCATAATCGCAACCAACGGCGTGGACGACGCCATGGCACGGCAAGATATAGCCGAGACGCGCGATGAAATCCAGCGCTATCACCGGCTGGACATTGTCACGCACCATGACGGCAGCTACCGGATTGAAGGCACGGTCCTGAATCAGCGTTTATGTCTGCTGCACTGGCTGCGCAGGGCGCTCCGCCTGTGCCCACATTTTGTTTCGCAACAGTTTACCCCGGCGCTTAAAACCGCGCTTAAACAGCAGGGCATCGCGCGTCCGCTTTATGACGATACGAATCTGCGGGCGTTGATCAGCTTCTGTTCCCGAAAGCTACAGCGCCCCTTTGACTGCCGTGACGTGCAATTTTTACAGCTCTTCTTGCAGTATTGTCTGATCCAGCATCACCTGGGCAATACGCCGCAGTTTTCCCCCGTTCAGCGCAACTGGACACAGTCGCGAGGGGAATACTTTACGGCGCAGGAAATTGTGCGTCACTGGAAACGCCGCGTGCCGCAGGGGACCCACAGCGACGAACAACTGTTCCTCGCGCTGCTGTTTATGATGCTGCGCACGCCCGATCCGGTGCTCGATAAACATCAGCAGGATCAGCGTCTGCGCCGGGCCATCGTGCGGATGATTGCCCGTTTTCGCGCCCAGACAGGAATGAACTTCAGCGATGAACAAGGGCTGACCGATCAGCTCTACGTTCATCTGGCACAGGCGCTGGACCGGTCGCTGTTTGAGATCGGCATCGACAACAGCCTGCCAGAAGAGATCCATCGCCTTTACCCCCGTCTGTTACGCACCACCAAGGAGGCGTTGTTTGAGCTGGAAGCGGAGTTTGGCCTGCGTTTTTCTGATGAAGAGATGAGTCTGGTGGCGGTGATTTTTGGCGCCTGGCTGATGCAGGAGACCGATCTGCACGAAAAACAGGTGGTGTTATTAACCGGAGAGGATAAATCCTGTGAAGAGGTGATTGAACAGCAGCTACGCGAACTAACGCTGCTGCCGCTCAATATTCGTTATCTGACGCTGCAGGCTTTTCAGAAAGAGGGAGCTCCGCGCGAAGCGGCGCTGGTCATTACCCCTTACCCCACCGCCCTGCCCCTGTTCTCACCGCCGCTGATCCACGCCGTGGAATCGCTGAACGCACAGCAGCAAGAACATATTCGCGCCATGCTGGAATCGTAGTCAGGCGCGCGCGGCCACTTTCGGGCGAATAAACATCGCCGGTAGCGCGACCAGTGCCATTACCCAGAACACGCCGTGTCCCAGATGTTGATACAGGAAGCCCGCAAAGACCGTCATCACGGCAATGCTGCCGCCCATCGCCACCGCAGAATAGACCGCCTGCAAGCGAATCACATCCCCGCCTTCACGCGCGGCGATATAGCGCATGGCCGCCAGATGGCAGACGGTAAAGGTGCCGCAGTGCAGAATTTGCGCCACGATCAGCCAGGGCAGTTCGGTCGTCCAGCCCATAATGCCCCACCGCGCCACGCCACACACGGCGGAGAGCAGCAGCAGGTCGCGCGCGCCGAAGCGGCGAAACAGTTTCTTGCTGAGCGCAAAGATAATCACTTCGGCCACCACGCCAAGCGACCACAGGTAGCCCACGGCAGAGGCAGAGTAACCGGCGCCCTGCCAGTAAATGGCGCTGAAGCCGTAATACGCCGCGTGCGCCCCCTGAAGCAGGCAGACGCAGGCCAGAAAACGCCAGCTTTGCGCCACCAGGCTTCGCCAGGCGGGCCAGCCTGCGCTTTCCTGATGGCGACTTTCGCCTTGCGGCATGACAGACGGTCGCAGCAGCATGCCCAGTAACATCGAGGCGATACCGATGCTTAACAGGGCAAGAATGGCGCGGTAATCGTAAAGGCTGACCAGTTTCCCCACCAGCGCAGAGCCAATCACAAACGCAATGGAGCCCCACAGGCGCACGCGACCGTAGTCCATGGTGATCTGCTTTTGCCAGGTGTTTGCCAGGGCGTCCGTCAGGGGAACCAGCGGGGAGAAGAACAGGTTAAAGCCGACCATCACCACCATCAGCCAGGCAAACTGATGGCTAACCCAGAAGCAGGCCACAAAGACCAACGTTAGCAGGGCAAGAATACGCACCGCTTTGATGAGTAAGGAGGGATCGCTGACGCGCGGTGCAATCAGCAGGCTGCCAAGGAAACGCGCCACCAGCCCCGCCCCCAGCAGGACACCGATGGTTTCCGGAGTAAGGCCAATTCCCTTGAGCCAGACGCTCCAGAAAGGCAGAAAAATACCGTAACTAAAGAAATAGGTGAAATAGCTGAGCGCCAGCCAGCGCGTGGAATGCAAGACCATGAATCCCTCCCGAAATGGAGGCCATAGTCTGGCGAGAATATAAAAATTAAGCAAGTAGATAGCCTGCTATAAATTAACGAAAAATTAACATTCAGTGCAATCGTCTGGCTTATGGCAGGGAACGAAAATGTGTATTACGTTTAAATTACTCCACTTGCAGAGGTTTTCTGCCATGAACTCACTTCGCTATTTCGATTTCGGTCAGTCACGCCACCTGTTGTTGTTGATTGCCCGTATCGCGCTTGTCGTACTCTTTATTATCTTCGGCTATCCAAAACTGACGGGGTTTAACGGCACCGTACAATATATGACGTCGCTTGGCGCGCCAATGCCCATGCTGGCGGCCATTATCGCCGTGGTGATGGAAGTCCCTGCCGCCATCCTGATCGTGCTGGGCTTTTTCACCCGCCCTCTCGCCGTACTGTTTGTGTTCTACACGCTGGGCACGGCAGTTATTGGTCACCATTACTGGGACATGACCGGGGATGCGGTTGTGCCGAATATGATTAATTTCTACAAGAACGTCAGTATTGCTGGCGCATTTATCCTGCTGGCCATTGTGGGACCGGGAGCAATATCCCTCGACCGACGTTAAGACATAAAAAAAGGCCGCAAACGCGGCCTTTTTATTTCTGCTAAGCAGAAAAATTATGCGTATACCGGGAAGCGTGCGCAGATATCCAGAACTTTCGCTTTTACGCGCTCAATAACCGCTTCGTCATTGATGTTATCCAGAACGTCACACATCCAGCCAGCCAGCTCTTTCACTTCCGCTTCTTTGAAACCGCGGCGAGTAACAGCCGGAGAACCGATACGGATACCGGAGGTCACGAACGGACTCTTCGGATCGTTTGGTACGCTGTTTTTGTTCACGGTGATGTTGGCGCGGCCCAGGGCGGCGTCAGCTTCTTTACCGGTCAGGTTCTTATCAACCAGATCCAGCAGGAACAGGTGGTTTTCAGTACCGCCGGACACCACTTTGTAACCACGGTTCAGGAACACTTCCACCATCGCTTTGGCGTTTTTGGCAACCTGCTGCTGGTAGACTTTGAACTCTGGCTCCATCGCTTCTTTCAGCGCGACGGCTTTTGCCGCGATCACGTGCATCAGCGGGCCGCCCTGTGCGCTTGGGAACACAGCGGAGTTCAGTTTTTTGTACAGCTCTTCATCGCCGCCTTTCGCCAGGATCAGGCCACCGCGTGGACCCGCCAGGGTTTTGTGCGTGGTGGTGGTCACAACGTGAGCATGAGGAACCGGGTTCGGGTAAACGCCTGCGGCGATAAGACCGGCAACGTGCGCCATATCCACGAACAGGTAAGCACCGATGCTGTCTGCGATTTCACGCATTTTTGCCCAGTCAACGATACCGGAGTAAGCAGAGAAACCACCGATGATCATCTTCGGCTTGTGCTCTTTAGCCTGCTTCGCCATGTCTTCGTAGTCAATTTTGCCTGACTCATCAATACCGTAAGGGATGATGTTGTACAGTTTGCCAGAGAAGTTTACCGGGGAGCCGTGAGTCAGGTGGCCGCCCTGCGCCAGGTTCATACCCAGAACGGTATCGCCCGGCTGCAGCAGCGCGGTGTAGACCGCGAAGTTTGCCTGAGAGCCGGAGTGCGGCTGGACGTTAGCGTAGTCAGCGCCAAAGAGTTCTTTCGCACGGTCAATCGCCAGTTGCTCAACGATATCAACGTACTCGCAACCGCCGTAGTAGCGCTTGCCCGGATAACCTTCAGCATATTTGTTGGTCAGCTGAGAACCCTGCGCCTGCATGACGCGCGGGCTGGTGTAGTTCTCGGAGGCGATCAGTTCGATGTGCTCTTCCTGACGTACTTTTTCCTGCTCCATAGCCTGCCACAGTTCGGCATCATAATCGGCAATGTTCATTTCACGCTTTAACATCCGCATCTCCTGACTCAGCTAACAAGTAAAATTTGGCCTGAAAAGGCAGTCCTGTTGGACGACGGGCAACAGTATAACTGAATAGTTCTGTGATAACAGGTCTTGACAAACGATTTTACGCAAACGTTTTCCTTCACGCCACGCAAGGGTTTGAGGAATAAAGCCCTCGTCATTTTCAACGGATTTCTTTTCAGGTTTGTGATGCATATATTTCATCTTGCAAAGAACCATTTACATCACAGGGTTATTTTTATAAGATGCATTTAAAATACATCATTAAGTTCACATCAGAAGGACGCGCTCATGCTCGACGCTCAAACCATCGCTACCGTTAAAGCCACCATTCCCCTGCTGGTGGAGACAGGCCCTAAGCTCACCGCTCATTTCTACGACCGCATGTTCGCGCACAACCCGGAGTTGAAAGAGATTTTCAACATGAGTAACCAGCGTAACGGCGATCAGCGGGAAGCGCTTTTCAATGCCATCGCGGCCTACGCCAGCAACATTGAAAATCTGCCAGCCCTGCTGCCTGCGGTGGAGAAAATCGCGCAGAAGCATACCAGCTTCCAGATCAAACCCGAGCAGTACAACATTGTGGGCGGTCACCTGCTGGCGACGCTGGACGAGATGTTCAGCCCGGGCCAGGAGGTACTGGACGCATGGGGCAAAGCTTACGGCGTGCTGGCAAACGTCTTTATCAACCGTGAAGCGCAGATCTACAGCGAAAACGCCAGCAAGAACGGTGGCTGGGAAGGGACCCGCGCCTTCCGCATTGTTGAGAAAACGCCGCGTAGCGCGCTGATTACCAGTTTTGAGTTCGAGCCGGTGGATGGTCAACCCGTTGCCGATTATCAGCCGGGGCAGTATCTCGGCGTCTGGCTGAAGCCTGAAGGTTTCCCGCATCGGGAGATCCGCCAGTACTCCCTCACCCGTAAGCCAAACGGCAAAGGCTACCGTATTGCGGTGAAACGCGAGGACGGCGGTCAGGTTTCCAGCTGGCTGCATAACGAAGCCAGCGTGGGCGACGTGGTTCATCTGGCTGCGCCGGCGGGCGATTTCTTTATGGCCGTTGAGGCAAATACCCCGGTGACGCTGATCTCTGCGGGTGTGGGTCAAACGCCAATGCTGGCGATGCTGGACACGCTGGCGAAATCCAGCCACAGCGCGCAGGTTAACTGGCTCCACGCCGCTGAAAACGGGGATGTGCACGCCTTTGCTGATGAGGTGAAAACGCTGGGTGCTACCCTGCCGCGTTTCACCGCGCACACCTGGTATCGTCTGCCAACGGATGCCGATCGTACAGCGGCCCGCTTTGACAGCGAAGGGTTGATGGATTTACGCCAGCATGAAGGTGCGTTCAGCGCGCCGGAGATGCAGTTCTACGTCTGCGGTCCGGTGGCGTTTATGCAGTATGCCGCGAAACAGCTGGTTGAGCTGGGCGTCAATAAAGACAACATCCATTACGAATGTTTTGGTCCACATAAAGTGCTGTAATACAAAAAGCCCCTCGAACGAGGGGCTTTTTTGCCGGATGGCGGCTGCGCCTGACCCGGTCTGCAAATCGCTGACAATGTTAAATCGCGGCGTCGTCTTCTTCGCCGGTACGGATACGGATGACACGCGCCACGTCAAAGACGAAGATTTTACCGTCGCCAATTTTACCCGTTTGCGCCGTACGGATAATGGTATCCACACAGGTATCGACAATATCGTCGCTTACCACGATTTCAATTTTCACTTTCGGCAGAAAGTCCACCATGTACTCTGCACCACGGTAAAGCTCGGTGTGGCCCTTCTGACGACCAAAACCTTTCACTTCGGTCACGGTCATACCGGTGATGCCCACTTCCGCCAGCGCTTCACGTACATCATCCAGTTTGAAAGGTTTAATAATCGCATCAATCTTTTTCATGGTGGGTCCTTAAACTCTTGCCTGTAAGCTGCGTCGTAATCGATTGCTCACAGTATCATATTCATTCGAAGTTTGCGGTACTACTCTTTAAAATCGTTGGCTTCCAGCTCATGGCGTGACAGCAGCTTATAGAACTCGGTGCGGTTGCGTCCGGCCATGCGTGCCGCGTGGGTCACGTTACCTTTAGTGATCTGCAACAGCTTACGCAGATAGTTTAGCTCGAACTGGTTACGCGCTTCGGCAAACGTCGGCAGTGCCGTGTTCTCGCCTTCCAGCGCCTGCTCCACCAGCGCGTCACTGATGACAGGTGACGACGTCAGCGCCACGCACTGCTCTATCACGTTGACCAGCTGACGCACGTTTCCCGGCCAGCTTGCGGCCATCAGCCGCTTCATCGCATCGGTGGAAAACGCCCGCACAAACGGTTTGTGGCGATCCGCAGACTGGCGCAGCAGGTGATTCGCCAGCAAAGGGATATCTCCCGCACGTTCGGCCAGCGCCGGAATTTTCAGGTTCACGACGTTCAGGCGGTAGTAAAGATCTTCACGAAACTCATTGCGCGCCATTACCTTTGGTAAATCACGGTGCGTGGCGGAGATGATGCGCACGTTAATGTCGATATCGCGGTTGCTGCCCAACGGGCGCACTTTTCGCTCCTGCAGCACGCGCAGTAATTTGACCTGCAGCGGTGCAGGCATGTCGCCAATCTCGTCCAGGAAAAGCGTACCGCCTTCTGCCGCCTGGAATAGGCCTTCCCGGCTGCTGACTGCACCGGTGAACGCACCGCGGGCGTGGCCGAACAGTTCAGATTCGAGCAGTTGTTCCGGCAGTGCGCCGCAGTTAATGGCAATAAAGGCGTTTTTGCTGCGTGGGCTGGCATTATGGATGGCCTGTGCCAGGATCTCTTTCCCGGTGCCACTCTGCCCGTTAATCAGGACGCTGACGTCAGACTGCGCCACCATCCGGGCCTGTTCCAGCAGACGCAGCATGATGGGGCTACGCGTGACAATCGGCTCCCGCCACGCCTCATCGCTCGACGGGGCAGCATGTTCCAGCGCACTGTCGATGGCCTTATACAGCGCGTCTTTGTCCACCGGCTTGGTCAGGAAGCTGAAAACCCCCTGCTGTGTCGCCGCGACGGCATCCGGGATCGAGCCGTGCGCCGTCAGGATAATCACCGGCATGCCCGGCTGCTGCTTCTGGATCTCTGCGAACAACTGCAGGCCATCCATTTCATCCATCCGCAGGTCGCTTATCACCAGGTCAATTTTCTCACGGGCGAGAATTTTCAGCCCCTCCAGCCCGCTTTCAGCCGTCACGACGCTGTAGCCTTCACTGACCAGACGCATTCCCAACAGCTTGAGCAAACCGGGATCGTCATCCACCAGCAGTAGATGGGCAGGTTTACGGCTCGTCATGCTTCACATCCTCTTGTTTCGGTGTATCGCTGTCCGGTGCAGCAGATGAACTCCCAGGCTGATATTTACGCGACGAGAGCTGTCTTTCGATATCGGTCAGGTTCTCCAGCTTACGGGTCGTGGTATCCAGTTGCGTACGCAAATGTTGTTGCTGCTGACGCAGGGTATCCAGCTCGCTGTCGGTTGACTGTTGCAGCTTGCTGTAACGGGAGCGCTCTTCAGACAGCTGAAGTTGTAATGTCTGCCCATCGCGCCAGAGCTGATAAACAGGGCGTACCTGAGCGGGAAGATATGCCACAAAGGTGTCGAGCCGCGTGACGTTCGTGCGTCGTTCGACAGGGGTAATTTTGGCATCCCCAAGCAATATTCCGCGCTTGAAGGCGTCCTGCCAGGTATCGTCGTCCAGCATCGCCGCTTTTGAGCGGGCTTCAACCGGAGCCAGACGCTGCGCGCAGTCTATTCCGCGTAGCCAGAACAGAGGATTGGTTTCGACGTCATGCCCCGACAGGTTCCAGATGTCGTCGCAGCGGGTTGAGAGAAAATCTGCCAGCTGATTCTCTGGCCATTTATCTTCCTGTTTATCGCTAATGGCACTTTTTGGCACATGGGAAACACACCCCGCCAGCAATAAACAAGGCAGACTCAGGCGCAACGTTTTACGGGAAAACACCGCGCGTATGGCGCGGAAAAAGACGTGTGACATACTCACCAGACATAGCTTCATTTTATTGGTTTTTCCGGCTCAGGGGCAGTTCGATACGGAAGCAAACATCGGAACGTTCATCCGTGACAATGTTTAGCTCCCCCTGCATGCGTCGTATACAGTCCCGGGCGATACTTAACCCCAGACCGCTTCCTTTAACCGCACCTTTTCGCTGATGACTTCCCTGGAAGAAGGGTTCAAATATCATCTCTCTTTCGTCATCGGGGATCGGGGTGCCGGTGTTGGCGACATCAATAAAGACCCGTGAACCATTCGTATAGCTTCGGATATAAATGTTACCGGATTCAGTACCATAGTGCACCGCATTGGAATAAAGATTATCCAGAACGCTCATCAATAACATCGGTTCAGCCAGGCAGGTTGGCTCATTCAGCGTCACCCCGGTATGCATCATTTTAGCTCTTGCAGGCAAGCTGTGGGCAGAGATCACCATATCCACCAGCGGCTCAATCTCGACATTTTCGAGGACGACCGCTCCATCCGCCAGCTTGCGGTTGTAATCGAGCAGTTGCTCAATTAATTTCTGCAGATTGCGGCTACTGGCGTCGAGGATCTCAACAATCTCTTTCTGCTCCACCGTCAGCGGCCCCGCCACTTCGTCTGCCAGCAATTCCGTGCCTTCGCGCATGCTGGCCAGCGGCGTTTTAAGCTCGTGGGAAATATGACGTAAAAACTGATGACGCTGGGATTCCAGCCACGACAGGCGCTCCGAAAGCCAGATAATCCGCTGCCCCACGGAACGCAACTCGCGCGGGCCTTTAAAGGCCACCGTATCGCCCAGTGATTTCCCCTCCCCCAGACGATTGATCATCCGCTGGATGCCCTTCACCGGGCCGATGATCATTCGGGTAAAAAGTAACACCAGCGCGAGGCTGACCAGGAACAGCACCAGCGCCTGCCAGCCAAAGAACTGACCGCGTTCGGCAATCTCCTGCTGCAGTTGCTGACCGCGAGAGAAAATCACCGCACGGGTAGACTGCACCATCTCAGCATTGGCATTGGCAAAGGCTTCAAGCCGCGCGGCTGCGGCGGCATCAGGGCCACTGTTCTTACACTGCAGCTGGGCCAGGTCGTTCAAATCCTGACGTAATGCCTGGTAGAGCTTATCGTCCGGCAACACGCCGGCATGCGCATCCAGCATCTCGCTATAGCGTTTACGCTGATTCTGGTAGACCTTTTCCAGCGTGCGATCGTCAAGCACGCAATACTGACGATAGCTACGCTCCATCTCCAGCGCGGCGTTGGTCATCGCTTCACTGCGTCTGGCGTCAATGAGCGTCGTGCGGTTAGTCAGTGCCGCCTGGGCACTGAGCGCGTTCAGGCTTTGCCACGCCTGCCAGGCCAGAATCAGTAAAGGCAGCAGGATCAGCAAAAAGGCCATCATTACGAGTTGACGCAGGGAACGGGGGAAAACGGGCCAGCGTTTCAACGCATTACTCTCTTTGAATGGGTTTGAGGAGAGCGTAACTGAGTCTGCCCTTCAGATACAACAAAGCCGGGTAAAAACCCGGCTTTGTCATGGAATGAGGCGGTGCCTAACTCGACGTTTCGCCCTGTCCTGATAAAGCAACGCTATGATCAGTAGTTGGACGGCAGGCACCTTTTTGTGCGTCATTCGAAGTTTATGTAGCACGTCCCGAAGGGGCTGACATAAGAAGGTGAATGAGCCACTGATTAATATTATGCAATAGATGTGCCAGAATGCAAATAAATACATTATCGAATTGATATTTATATAATTTATGGGTTTCCACCGTTAATTGCTCGCTGAATGATTTCCAGGCTAAGTGTCGCTAATCAGCAACACCTTAACGGGAACCGCCCCTGTCATATATAAATCAAAGAGTTAAATGTCTCCTTTTGGAGACAGTGGCATTACGGGTCTGTCGCGAAATTGCGACACACATAAAAAAGCCCGGTAGCGCTTTCACGTACCGGGCTTTAAAGGGCAATACCGATTAACCCAACTGTTTCCGTGCGTTGCGGAAGATACGCATCCACGGGCTGTCCTCGCCCCAGTTTTCCGGGTGCCAGGAGTTGCTCACGGTGCGGAACACGCGCTCAGGGTGTGGCATCATGATGGTCGCACGGCCGCTTTCGCTGGTGACCGCCGTGATCCCGTTCACCGAGCCGTTCGGGTTAGCCGGATAGGTTTCCGTCACCTTGCCGAAGTTATCAACAAAGCGCAGCGCCACCAGGCCTTTGCTCTCAAGCTGAGCCAGATGGGCGGCATCACGCACTTCTACCTGACCTTCACCGTGAGAAACGGCGATTGGCATCTGCGACCCTACCATTCCCTGCAGCAGCAGAGACGGGCTTTGAGTCACTTCGACCAGGCTGAAACGTGCTTCAAAGCGGTCGGACTGGTTACGCACAAAGCGTGGCCACGCTTCACTGCCCGGGATCAGCTCGCGCAGGTTAGACATCATCTGGCAGCCGTTACACACACCAAGCGCCAGGGTTTGCGGACGATGGAAGAAGTTTTCGAACTCATCGCGCACGCGGCTGTTGAAGAGAATGGACTTCGCCCAGCCTTCACCGGCACCCAGCACGTCACCGTAGGAGAAACCGCCGCACGCCACCAGCGCATGGAAATCTTCCAGACCGGTGCGACCTGCCAGCAGGTCACTCATATGAACGTCGATGGCATCAAAGCCCGCACGGTGGAAGGCCGCGGCCATCTCAACGTGGGAGTTGACACCCTGCTCACGCAGCACGGCGACTTTCGGACGCGCGCCGGTCGCAATGTACGGTGCAGCAATGTCTGCGTTGATGTCGAAGGAGAGCTTCACGTTCAGGCCAGGATCGTTGTCGTTGGCCTTGGCGTTGTGTTCCTGATCGGCACAGTCCGGGTTATCACGCAGGCGCTGCATCTGCCAGGTGGTTTCCGCCCACCACATACGCAGCGTGGTGCGGCTTTCGCTGAACACCGCATGGCCATCCGCTTCAATGACGAAACGGTCACCCTGAACGGCTTTACCCAGGTAGTGTACGCAGTCTGCCAGGCCATGCTGAGCCAGCAGGGCTTCAACCGCGTCACGATCGGCCGCGCGCACCTGAATCACCGCGCCGAGTTCTTCGTTAAACAGTGCCGCCAGACGATCTTCGCCAAGCGTTCCGATGTTCGCTTCAACACCGCAATGTCCGGTGAAGGCCATCTCCGCCAGGGTCACCAGCAGGCCGCCGTCGGAACGGTCGTGGTAGGCCAGCAGTTTACGCTGCGCCACCAGCGCCTGAATGGCGTCGTAGAAGCCTTTTAACTGTGCCACATCACGCACGTCCGCCGGTTTATCACCCAACTGACGGTAAACCTGTGCCAGCGCGGTGGCACCCAGCGCGTTGTGACCTTTACCCAGGTCAATCAGCAGCAGGGCGTTGTCTTCGGTCGAGAGCTGTGGGGTCACGGTATGGCGCACGTCTTCCACACGGGCAAACGCGGAGATGATCAGCGACAGCGGCGAAGTCATTTCGCGCTGCTCGTTGCCTTCCTGCCAGCGGGTTTTCATCGACATGGAGTCTTTACCCACTGGAATGGTCAGGCCGAGCGCAGGACAGAGCTCTTCACCCACCGCTTTCACAGCTTCATACAGGCCCGCGTCTTCGCCCGGGTGACCGGCAGCGGCCATCCAGTTCGCGGACAGTTTGATACGTTTGATATCGCCAATCTGGGTCGCGGCAATGTTGGTCAGTGCTTCACCGACGGCCAGACGAGCGGAGGCAGCGAAGTCCAGCAGCGCTACCGGTGTACGTTCGCCCAACGCCATCGCTTCACCGTAGTAGCTGTCGAGGCTCGCAGTGGTCACGGCGCAGTTCGCCACCGGGATCTGCCATGGCCCCACCATCTGATCGCGCGAGACCATACCGGTCACGGTACGGTCGCCGATGGTGACCAGGAAGGTTTTCTCCGCCACCGCAGGCAGGTGCAATACGCGATTCACCGCGTCTGCTACGGTAATGCCCTGACGATCCAGCGCGTTGCCCGCCGCTTTGCGAGTCTGCACGTCGCGGGTCATCTTCGGCGTTTTGCCGAGCAGCACGTCCAGCGGCAGGTCGATTGGCTGGTTGTCGAAATGGGTATCGCTCAGGGTGAGATGTTTCTCTTCGGTCGCTTCACCGATTACCGCGTACGGCGCGCGCTCGCGGCGGCACAGCTCGTCAAACAGCGGCAACTGATCGGCTGCGACGGCCAGCACATAACGCTCCTGAGATTCGTTACACCAGATCTCCAGCGGGCTCATGCCCGGCTCATCGCTCAGAATGTCGCGCAGGTTGAAACGACCACCGCGACCACCGTCACTCACCAGCTCCGGCATGGCGTTGGACAGGCCGCCCGCGCCAACGTCGTGAATAAAGAGGATTGGGTTTGCATCACCCAGCTGCCAGCAGCGGTCGATCACTTCCTGGCAACGACGCTCCATTTCCGGGTTGTCACGCTGAACGGAGGCAAAGTCGAGATCGGCGTCAGACTGACCGGATGTCATTGAAGAGGCCGCACCGCCGCCCAGGCCGATGTTCATCGCCGGTCCACCGAGGACGATCAGCTTCGCACCGACGACGATCTCACCTTTCTGCACGTGATCGGCGCGAATGTTGCCGATCCCGCCCGCCAGCATGATCGGTTTGTGGTAGCCGCGCAGCTCTTCGCCGTTGTGGCTGTCCACTTTCTCTTCATAGGTACGGAAGTAACCGTTCAGCGCCGGACGACCAAATTCGTTGTTGAATGCCGCGCCGCCCAGTGGACCTTCGGTCATGATGTCCAGCGCGGTCACGATGCGCTCTGGCTTGCCGAAATCTTCTTCCCACGGCTGTTCAAAGCCAGGGATACGCAGGTTGGAAACAGAGAAACCGACCAGGCCCGCTTTTGGTTTCGCACCACGGCCCGTCGCCCCTTCGTCACGGATTTCACCGCCGGAACCGGTCGCCGCACCCGGCCACGGAGAGATCGCCGTTGGGTGGTTGTGAGTTTCCACCTTCATCAGGATATGCGCCGGCTCCTGATGGAAGTCATAGCGCCCCGCTTCGCGATCGGCGAAGAAGCGGCCCACCTCGGAACCTTCCATCACCGCGGCGTTGTCTTTATAGGCAGACAGCACGTGGTCAGGGGTTTTCTCCATGGTGTTTTTGATCATTTTGAACAGCGACTTCGGCTGCTGTTCGCCATCAATAATCCAGTCGGCGTTGAAAATCTTGTGTCGGCAGTGCTCAGAGTTAGCCTGCGCGAACATATAGAGTTCGATGTCGTTCGGGTTGCGGTTCAGCTTAACGAACGCATCCTGCAGGTAGTCAATCTCGTCTTCTGCCAGTGCCAGGCCGAGACGCAGGTTAGCGTCAATCAGCGCCTGACGGCCCTGCCCCAGCAAATCCACGCTCTGTACTGGCGCAGGCTGATGGTGGGAGAAAAGTTTCTGCGCATCATCCAGAGAAGCAAATACGCTCTCCATCATGCGGTCATGCAGCTCTGCGGCCACCGCCTGCCACTGGGCGTCGCTCAGGGTGGAGGCTTCAACATAATACGCCACGCCGCGTTCCAGACGGTTAATCTGGTTCAGACCACAGTTGTGAGCGATGTCAGTCGCTTTGGAAGACCAGGGGGAGATGGTGCCTGGACGAGGCGTCGCAAGGATCAGTTTACCGGTTGGGGTATGGCTGCTCAGATTTGGGCCATACTTGAGCAGGCGTTCCAGCTGTACGCGCTCCTCTGCATTCAGGGGGGCATTCAGGTCAGCAAAATGGACATACTCAGCGTAAATATTGCTTACCGGAAGGTCGGCTGCCTGAAAACGTGCCAGCAGTTTGTTAATACGGAAGGCAGACAGTGCAGGCGAACCACGCAGAATTTCCATCATAAGTCTCTCGTCTTCGAAGCGCCGGGGCGCTTACAGTGTGCGCAAGGGGGGAAAACGGGCGTCATTATAGAGAATCCTGAGCGTCGACGAAACCGTTTGCGTCGAAATAAAATCGACGGCATCGTTTAACAATAGATGTGACCTCTCTCTCTAATTTGTTGCCAAGTGGCGTAACTTTACGCAAAATGCCGCTCAATCAATGGCAAACCTTATTTTTAACATGGCTACAGCATACTAAGGCAACCGGCGTCGCAGAGAATTAACTAATTGAAAAAATTAAAGATTAATTATCTGCTCATCGGCATTGTAACGTTGCTGTTGGCAGTGGCCCTCTGGCCTTCCATCCCCTGGTTCGGCAAAGCCGAAAACCGTATCGCCGCCATTCAGGAGCGGGGGGAGTTGCGTGTCAGCACGCTTAACTCTCCGCTGATTTACAGCGACATCAACGGCAAAACCATCGGTCTGGACTATGAGCTGGCTCAGCAGTTTGCCGATTACCTTGGCGTGAAGCTCAAAATCACCGTGCGCCAGAACATCAGCCAGCTGTTTGATGACCTGGATAACAACGATGCCGATATCCTCGCCGCCGGGCTGGTGTACAACAGCGAGCGCAGCAAGAATTACCAGCCGGGCCCGACCTATTACTCCGTTTCACAGCAGCTGGTCTATCGCGTCGGTAGCCTGCGCCCGCGTACGCTGGCCTCGATCAACGCTCAACAGCTGACGATTGCCCCTGGCCATGTGGTGATTGACGATCTGCGTGAGCTGAAGGAGAAGAAATACCCTGACCTGAGCTGGACCGTCGACCCTAAACTCGGCACGACCGAGCTGCTGGACCAGGTCAAAGATCAGAAACTGCCTTACACCATCGCCGACTCCGTGGCGATCAGCCTGTTCCAGCGGGTGCATCCTGAAATCGCCGTGGCGCTGGACGTGACGGACGAACAGCCCGTGACCTGGTTTACTCATCTTGATGACGATCAGACCCTCTCTGCGGCCATGCTCGATTTTTATAACACCATTAATGAAGACGGTACCCTGGCACGCCTGGAAGAGAAGTACCTCGGCCATGGTGATGACTTTGACTACGTTGACACCCGCAGCTTCCTGCGCGCGGTAGACAGCGTCCTGCCTGACCTGCAGCCTCTGTTCGAAAAATATGCGCAGGAGATTGACTGGAAACTGCTGGCGGCTATCTCGTATCAGGAGTCCCACTGGGACACCCAGGCCACCTCCCCCACCGGCGTGCGCGGCCTGATGATGCTGACTAAAAATACCGCGCAGAGCCTCGGGCTAACCGACCGTACCGATGCGGAACAGAGCATCAGCGGCGGCGCGCGCTACCTGCAGGATATGATGGCCAAAGTCCCCGAGACAGTGCCGGAAGAGGAGCGTATCTGGTTCGCGCTGGCCGCCTACAACATGGGCTATGCCCACATGCTCGACGCCCGGGCCCTGACGGCAAAAACAAAAGGCAACCCCGACAGCTGGTCTGACGTAAAACAGCGTCTGCCGCTCCTGAGCCAGAAGCCGTGGTACAACAAGCTCACCTACGGCTATGCGCGCGGGCATGAGGCTTATGCCTACGTGGAAAATATTCGTAAATATCAGATTAGCCTGGTGGGGTATCTGCTGGAGAAGGAAAAAGAGGCGACAGAGGCGAAACAGCTGGCGCAAAGCTATCCGGTTGTGGCACCGGACGAAATTAATCGTCCGACGACTTCAATTCTGCCTTTTGTTGCTTTTTCTGCTGACGGCGCATTCGAAAGAAATCACTTAATAGCCCCGAACACTCTGGTGCAAGCACCCCACCGATAGTCTTCACCTGATGGTTCATTCCCGGGTGTCCAAGCACGTCCATCAGCGAGCCCGCAGCACCGGTTTTTTCATCCCGCGCGCCAAAAACCAGCGTACCGATACGGCTGTGCACCATCGCGCCGGAACACATGACGCATGGCTCAAGCGTGACGTACAGCGTGGTGTCGAGCAGACGGTAGTTTTGCAGTACCAGCCCCCCCTGACGAAGCGCCATGATTTCTGCGTGAGCGGTAGGATCGTGGCGACCAATCGGGCGGTTCCACCCTTCTCCAATCACCTGGTTGTTATGGACAAGCACCGCCCCCACGGGCACTTCTCCCTCGTCCCAGGCGCGCCGGGCAAGGGTGAGCGCATGGCGCATCCAGTATTCGTGTGAGAATTCAGGGTTGGACAACGGTTGATACTCCAGTCGAAAAGCGGGCGGCATTATACACACCCGCTATGGATAAAACTATTCGAGTTGCTGAAGTTCACCCGCAGGCGTGACGCGCCAGCGGTGCTGGCAAAAATAGAGCAGCGGGTTGTCCTGCTTACTGTCACTGTAACCGCTGTACAGGCGCAGCGGCGTGCCAATGCGCATCTCCAGCTGGGCCACCTTTTCATGCCCCAGACAGCGCATGCTCAACACCCACCCGCCGTAACCACGAGAGATCTGCGTGGCGATCAGATTCACTCTCGGCAACCACGGCGTATCAAAATAGACCTGCTCTACCAGCGACTGCGGCGAGCCGGTAATCAACCAGATATCGGCGTCGTTCGCATCGAGGTAGCTGGTCAGCCGTGCCTGCACAACCGGAAACGCCGTCACATGATCGCGAAACCAGTGCGCAAAGTCTTGCTCAAGCTGTTTGAGCCGGGCTTCACTGTGGCCAAAGGTACAGCCCCAGAGCAGCAGGCTCATTGGCCAGCGCGCTGCCCGGCCTTTCACCAGCAGCGCAAGGCCAATCACGGGTAACAAAGGTAAGACGAGCAGTGCGTTCAGGGGCTGACGCCGCAGCAGGTAGCGCATAAACGTGCCAAACATATCCTGCTGATGCAGCGTTCCATCCAGGTCGAAAAAGACAACACGACGCTCGTGATTAGCCAAACCTTACTCCTCTGGGTCGTTGAATCCCGCCAGCCAGGTAAACAAGAACCCGGCGATCACCGCTACCAGATAGCCTAACAGATAGAGCATGACTTTTCCGGTCACGATGGTGAGCGCCAGCGGTAAACCGGAGAGTCCAAAGGTGATAACAGTGGCAACTTTCCAGTAGCTGATAAGCGCCCCGCCCACCGCCCCGCCCAGACAGGCCGCGAGGAAAGGCTTACCGAGCGGCAGCGTGACACCAAAAATCAGCGGCTCGCCAATGCCCAGCAATCCGACCGGTAGCGCCCCTTTAATCACTTTTTTCAGGCGCGCGTTACGGGTTTTCATCAGCACGGCAATCGCCGCACCAACCTGACCTACCCCCGCCATCGACAGAATGGGCAGCAGCGCGTTATAACCATGAGCCTGCACCAGCTCGACGTGGATCGGTACCAGCCCCTGATGCAGCCCGGTCAGCACCAGCGGCAGGAAGGTTCCTGACAGCACAGCGCCCACTAATAACCCGCCGCGATCGATAGCCAGAGAAGCGCCGTGGGCAATCACCTCAGAGATCCAGCCGCCCAGCGGCTGCAGGGCCACAATCGCCACACAGCCGGTGATAAGCGTGGTCAGCAGCGGATTGAGGATCAGCTCAATGGAACCGGGCAGAACGGCGCGCAGCTTTTTCTCAATCCAGCACATCAGGATGACCACCAGCAGCACCGCAATCACCCCGCCGCGCCCGGGCTGGAGAGCCTCGCCAAACAGGGTTATCTGCGCAAGCTGCGGGCTGGAGAGAATACCGGCCATCACCCCGCCCATCGCCATTGAGCCGCCAAACACTTTGGCGGTGTTAACCCCAACCAGAATGTTCATGATGGCGAAGACAGCGCTACCAAAGATCCCCAGAATGCCGAGCAGGTTCGGGTAGTGCGTGGCAAAATCGCCGACAATATCCGGCCGCTTGAGGATATTGATGATCCCGGTGATCAACCCGGAGGCAATAAACGCCGGAATAAGTGGAATAAAGACGTTTGCCAGCTGTCGCAGCGCATCGCTCATGGGGGCTTTGTATTTGGCCTTTGCCTGCGCTTTGGTGCGCTCGGCATCGTCAACCGGCACGGCCGCCCCTCCGCCCATCAATGCGCGCATGGCATCAACGACCTGCGCCGCTTTTCCCGGCCCGACGATCAGCTGATGCTGCTGCCCCTGCTTTACGTACCCGCTGACGCCAGGAAGCTGCTTAAGGTGCGCGATATCAAGCTGGTCGTCGTCATGCACCTCGACGCGCACACGCGTCATGCAGTTTTCCAGACGCTGAATGTTCTTCTCTCCGCCGATCCCCTGCAAAATATGGCTGGCGAGCGCTGCTGTTTTTTCCATACACGCCTCTGTGTTAGTTTTCTAATGCCGCCCGTAAGAATCCATTATGCTCGGCAAGCCTGGCTCGCGCGGCGGCGGCATCCAGCCCGCTCAGGATCATCAGAATGGCCGGTTTCACATCGTGATCGGTTTGTTGGAGTACGGCTTCCGCCTCTTCGCGGCTCGCACCGGTCGCTTCCATCACCATGCGACAGGCCCGGTCCACCAGCTTGACGTTGGTGGCCTGCATATCCACCATCAGGTTCTGATACACCTTGCCGAACTTCACCATCGCGCCGGTGGAGATCATATTGAGCACCAGTTTTTGCGCGGTCCCGGATTTAAGGCGCGTGGAGCCAGTGAGCGCTTCGGGCCCGACGACCGGCGAAATAGCGATGCAGGCCACCTGCGCAATGGGCGAGCCTGGATTACAGGAGATAGCCACGGTAGTGCAGCCCGTCTGATTGGCATATTCCAGGCCACCAATGACGTAAGGTGTGCGCCCGGAAGCGGCCAGCCCGACCACCAGGTCGTTTGCGTTGAGGTTAAGCCCTTTCAGGTCATCTTCACCGAGCTGTTTGTTGTCTTCCGCCCCTTCTACCGCCTTCAGCAGCGCGCCTGGCCCACCGGCAATGAGACCGACCACCAGCCCGTGCGGAACGCCGAACGTAGGCGGACATTCAGAGGCATCCAGCACGCCGAGTCGTCCGCTGGTTCCGGCGCCCATATAAATAATGCGGCCCCCCGCCTTGAGCGCCTGCGCCGCAGCATCGACGGCCTTCGCCACCTCTGGTAATGTCTCTTTCACTGCCAGTGCGACCAGCGTATCCTGTTGATTAAAACGATTAACCAGCTCCAGGGTGGAGAGAGCATCCAGATCCATGGTTTGCGGGTTACGCGTTTCTGATACAAGTGAGCCAAGATTCATCTTTTTTACCTCTGGAATTTTTAATTCATAATAATCGCACTATAATGGAATATAAAATTCATTCAGGCGAGCAAAATTCGTATTTGCGCAGACAATCACATTTTCGCCAGGAGAACGTATGAACTGTTTAATTCGCATTCGCCAGCGTTATGCAGGCTTTGCTCAAAGCGACAAAAAGCTGGCGGATTTTTTGCTTTCTCAGCCCGACCATGCCCGCCATCTCAGCTCTCAGCAGCTGGCAAGCGAAGCGGGTGTGAGCCAGTCCAGCGTGGTGAAGTTTGCCCAGAAGATTGGCTTTAAGGGCTTCCCGGCCCTGAAACTGGCAATCAGCGAAGCCCTGGTGAGTAACCCCAATCCGCAATCCATGCCGGTGCATAATCAGATCCGTGGCGATGATCCCATGCGTCTGGTGGGCGAGAAGTTGATCAAAGAGAACGTCGCGGCCATGCACGCCACTCTTGATGTCAACACTGAAGAAAAATTACTGGAAAGCGTGGCAATGCTGCGTGCGGCACGACGGATCATTTTGACCGGCATCGGTGCATCCGGGCTGGTGGCGCGTAATTTTGGCTGGAAGCTGACGAAAATCGGGTATAACGCCATCGTCGAACAGGATATGCATGCCCTGCTGGCGACAGTGCAGGCCATGGATCCTGACGATCTGCTGCTGGCGATCTCCTATACCGGGGAACGCCGTGAAATCAACATGGCCACCGACGAGGCCCTGCGTGTGGGTGGTAAAATTCTGGCTATTACCGGTTTTACGCCCAATGCACTGCAGCAGCGGGCAACGCGCTGCTTGTATACCATTGCCGAGGAGCAGGCCACGCGCAGCGCGGCTGTTTCGTCCACCAGCGCGCAAATGATGCTGACGGATCTGCTGTTTATGGCGCTGGTGCAGCAGGATCTGGAGCATGCGCCTGAGCGAATTCGTCACAGCGAAGAGCTGGTAAAAAAACTGGTTTGAACAACGAATGAGCGTATAATGCCCGCCCTGTTTGTGTTGTTTCTGAGAATTTCCTGATGGCGCTGTTAATCACCAAAAAATGCATCAACTGCGATATGTGCGAACCGGAATGCCCTAACCAGGCCATTTCGATGGGCGACAGCATTTATGAGATTAACAGCGACCGTTGCACCGAGTGCATTGGCCACTATGAAACGCCGACCTGCCAGAAAGTGTGCCCGATCCCCAATACCATCCTGAAGGATCCGGCACACGTCGAAAGCGAAGAGCAGCTGTGGGATAAGTTTGTCCTGATGCATCACGCGGACAAACTTTAACTCTCGATAATCACCGTTGCGCTGGCATAGTGCCGTTCATCCGCGATTGTCACGTGCATGTGCGCCACGCCGAGTTTCTCTGCCAGCTTCAAGGCCTCGCCCCATAAACGCAGGCGCGGCTTACCCAGCTCATCGTTAAACACTTCAAACTGGTTAAACGCCAGACCGTTACGAATACCGGTGCCAAAGGCTTTGGCCGCTGCCTCTTTAACGGCAAAGCGCTTGGCCAGGAAACGTACCGGCTGCTGATGCGCTTCCCAGATGGCCCATTCGTTATCGCTCAGCACGCGCCTTGCCAGGCGATCGCCACTACGGGCGATCACCGCTTCAATGCGGGCTATCTCGACGATGTCGGTACCTAAGCCCAGAATAGCCATTACTGACGCGCTTCCAGCATCAGGCGTTTCATTTCTGAAACCGCCTCTTTCAGGCCACTCATCACCGCACGGCCAATAATGGCGTGGCCGATGTTCAGCTCATGCATTTCCGGCAGGGCGGCGATGGCTTTAACGTTGTGGTAGGTCAGCCCATGCCCTGCGTTAACCTTCAGACCCAGGCTCGCGGCGTAAGTAGCCGCTTTCGCGATACGCTCCAGCTCTTTAGCCTGCTCGGCATCGTTTTTGGCATCGGCGTAGCAGCCGGTGTGAATTTCAATATACGGCGCGCCCACGTCAGCCGCCGCTTTGATCTGCTCCGCATCAGCGTCAATGAACAGAGAAACCAGGATACCCGCGTCCGCCAGACGTTTGCAGGCATCGCGCATTTTGTCACGCTGCCCCGCCACGTCCAGACCGCCTTCGGTGGTTACTTCCTGACGCTTTTCCGGTACCAGGCAGCAGAAATGCGGTTTGGTGTCACAGGCAATCGTCAGCATCTCTTCCGTGACCGCCATCTCCAGGTTCATCCGGGTATCCAGCGTCTGTCGCAGAATACGCACGTCACGGTCAGTGATGTGGCGGCGGTCTTCGCGCAGATGAACGGTAATGCCATCGGCGCCAGCCTGCTCAGCAATAAACGCCGCCTGAACCGGATCGGGATAAGCCGTACCGCGAGCATTACGCAGCGTGGCGATGTGATCGATGTTGACGCCTAACAGTAATTCAGCCATGACAATCCTCGGTATTTTGATTCATTTTCCTTCCCTCTCTCCCTCCGGAAGAGGGCTGGGGTGAGGGATAAAACGTTAACGTTTCGGCATAAACTGCCTGAACAATTCGCGGCTCTTCAGGGGTTTGCCCCCAAGATACGGCTTGAGCGCAATCCGGGTAAAGCGTTTTGCAGCACGAAGGGTATCCTGGTCCGGAAATTCGCGCTCATACAGCGCCCGGAGCTGGCGTCCGGTAAAGGTGTTGTTATCAATCACGACGCTGGCGATAAACCCTTTTTCTTCCCGATACCGGTAGGTCATCCCGTCTTCGACCTCGTCTCCACTCCCCGCACAATGCAGAAAATCGACGCCATATCCCAGGTGACCCAGCAGCGCCAGCTCGAAACGGCGCAGGGCGGGTTCAGGCGAACCGGTTGCGCCAGCAAGGGCCTGGATACAGTGCAGATAATCGAAGAAAAGTTCAGAGAAGCGAGTCTCATGTTCAAGAACGCGTGAAATGAGTTCATTGACGTACAGACCGCTGTAAAGCGTGATGCCAGAAAGGGGAAGCGCCAGAGAGACGGCTTCAGCGCTGCGCAGGGTTTTGACTTCCCCTCGCCCGCCAAAACGGACCAGCAGCGGCGTAAAGGGCTGTAAGGCGCCTTTGAGGTTGGAACGTTTGGAACGTGCGCCTTTTGCAACAAGGCGCACGCGACCCGACTCTTCCGTGAAGACGTCCAGCATCAGGCTGGTTTCGCTCCAGGGACGACTATGCAGAACAAAAGCGCGCTGCCAGCCTTCCATTCGTGCGTCGTCTTGGTTTACTGATCTTCGCCGTAACCGAGGCTGCGCAGAGCACGCTCATCATCGGCCCAGCCAGATTTCACTTTCACCCACAGCTCCAGGTGAACCGGTGCTTCAAACATCTCCTGCATGTCTTTACGGGCTTCGATACCGATGGTTTTGATCTTGGCGCCTTTGTTGCCAATGACCATCTTCTTCTGCCCTTCACGCTCAACGAGGATCAGGCCATTAATGTCGTAACCGCCACGCTCGTTACTCTGGAAACGCTCGATCTCTACCGTCACGGAGTACGGCAGTTCTGCGCCAAGGAAACGCATCAGCTTTTCGCGGATAATTTCAGAAGCCATAAAGCGCTGAGAACGATCGGTGATGTAATCTTCCGGGAAGTGGTGAGTCGCTTCCGGCAGATGCTTACGCACGATACCGGCGATGGTATCCACGTTCAGACCGGTCTCTGCAGACAGCGGAACGATGTCGAGGAAGTTCATCTGGCTACCCAGCCACTGCAGGTGCGGCAGCAGATCGGCTTTTTCCTGTACGTTATCCACTTTGTTGACCGCGAGGATCACCGGCGTTTTACCGTCACGCAGCTTGTTCAGGACCATTTCGTCGTCCGGCGTCCAGCGGGTGCCTTCCACAACGAAAATAACCAGCTCCACGTCACCAATCGAGCTGCTCGCCGCTTTGTTCATCAGGCGGTTAATGGCACGCTTCTCTTCCATGTGCAGGCCTGGGGTATCAACGTAGATCGCCTGATACGCGCCTTCAGTATGGATACCGACAATGCGGTGACGCGTGGTCTGTGCCTTACGCGAGGTGATCGAAATCTTCTGCCCAAGCAGATTATTCAGCAGGGTGGATTTACCCACGTTCGGACGTCCGACGATGGCAATAAATCCGCAATAGGTTTTTTCTTCGCTCATTCCAGCTCCAGCATTTTTAACGCCTGTTCGGCGGCAGCCTGTTCAGCCTTACGACGGCTTGAACCTGTGCCCACCACCGGTTCACTCAGGCCACTGACCTGGCAATGGATGGTAAATTCCTGATCGTGCGCTTCACCACGCACCTGCACCACCAGATAAGATGGCAGCGGGAGGTGACGACCCTGCAAATATTCCTGCAAACGCGTTTTCGGATCTTTTTGTTTATCGCCCGGACTGATTTCATCCAGACGGGTCTGATACCAGTTCAGGATCAGTTTTTCTACGGTCTGGATATCGCTGTCCAGGAACACGCCACCGATTAATGCTTCAACCGTATCGGCAAGAATAGATTCACGACGGAAGCCGCCGCTTTTCAGTTCACCCGGCCCAAGACGCAGACATTCGCCCAGTTCAAATTCGCGTGCGATTTCCGCAAGGGTGTTACCCCTTACCAGCGTGGCGCGCATGCGGCTCATATCACCTTCATCCACACGCGGGAAACGATGATAAAGCGCATTAGCAATCACGAAACTCAAAATTGAGTCACCTAAAAATTCGAGGCGCTCATTGTGTTTGCTGCTGGCACTGCGATGGGTTAATGCCTGTTGCAACAGCTCCTGATGATGAAAAGTGTAGCCCAGCTTCCGTTGAAGCCGATTAATTACGATGGGGTTCATGCGATACCAATAAATGAATGCGTCAAAAATGCAGCACACGAAACCGACCTGAGAAAACCAACGCGGTTTCGTGTGCCGTGGCACCCTTGCAGGGCCAACCTTAAACTTCGGGGGAATATTCTATACACAACGACAGGGGATGTCGTTAGTTCGAAGAGATTTATCGCTGAAATAATTCACGTAGCCGCTAATTAAAGCGACTACGTGTTCAATTATTGAGAATTAATGGATCCCGCCAATACGATTCAGGCGTACCCCGGTCGGCCATTCGCCTTCCTGTTTCTCGAAACTCATCCAGATTGCGGTTGCTTTACCCACCAGATTCGCTTCCGGCACAAAGCCCCAGTAACGGCTGTCCGCGGAGTTATCGCGGTTATCGCCCATCATGAAGTACTGTCCCGGCGGTACGATCCAGGTGGCCAGCTGCTGACCTGGCTGTTTGTAATACATCCCGACCTGATCCTGCGCAATTGGCACGGTCAGGATCCGGTGCGTCACATCACCCAGCGTCTCTTTACGTTCGACCAGACGAATACCGTTCTCTTTGGTTTCATCTTTCGGCACCTGGAAGAAACCGTTGGTCGCTTCGCCGCCGTTACGACGGGCAAAGGTCTGCACAAAATCACTTGGCTCAACGTTTGAGTAGGTGATTGGCAGCGCGTTTTCACAGGCGGTACCGGAGCTGCAGCCAGGCTGAACGGTCACTTCTTTGGCAACCGGATCGTAGGTGACTTTATCACCCGGCAGACCCACTGCGCGCTTGATGTAGTCAAGGCGTGGATCGTCCGGGTATTTAAACACCACAATGTCGCCACGTTTCGGATGGCCCGTTTCGAACAGCGTTTTCTGGTAGATCGGATCTTTAATGCCATAGGCAAACTTCTCGACCAGAATAAAATCACCAATCAGCAGCGTTGGCATCATGGAGCCTGACGGGATCTGGAACGGCTCGTAAATAAACGAACGCACCACCAGCACAATCGCCAGCACCGGGAATACCGATGCCCCGGTCTCCAGCCAGCCCGGTTTCGGGCCAACTTTCTTCAGGGTTTTCGCATCAAGCCCATCACCTGTGGCTGCCTGCGCGGCAGCCTGACGTTCACGGCGTTTTGGGGCGAAAATAAACTTATCCAGACACCACAACAGACCTGTCACCAGGGTAGCGATGACCAGGATCAGGGCAAACATGTTCGCCATGCCAACTCCTTAGGGTTATTTGCCGTCTTTACCAACATGCAGAATGGCAAGGAATGCTTCCTGCGGCAGTTCGACGTTACCGACCTGCTTCATACGCTTCTTACCTTCTTTCTGCTTCTGGAGCAGCTTTTTCTTACGGCTGACGTCACCGCCATAGCATTTCGCCAGAACGTTTTTACGCAGCTGTTTCACGGTAGAGCGGGCGATAATGTGGTTGCCGATGGCCGCCTGAATCGCGATATCAAACTGCTGACGCGGGATCAGATCTTTCATCTTCTCAACCAGCTCACGGCCACGGTACGGTGCATTGTCGTTGTGGGTGATCAGGGCCAGCGCATCAACACGTTCGCCGTTGATCAGCACGTCCACACGTACCATGTTCGAAGCCTGGAAGCGTTTGAAGTTGTAATCCAATGACGCATAGCCACGAGACGTAGACTTCAGACGGTCGAAGAAGTCGAGAACCACTTCCGCCATTGGGATTTCGTAGGTCAGCGCGACCTGGTTACCGTGGTAAACCATGTTGGTCTGAACGCCACGTTTCTCCACGCACAGCGTGATAACGTTACCCAGATATTCCTGCGGCAGCAGCATATGACACTCTGCGATTGGCTCACGCAACTCATCGATGTTGTTCAGCGGCGGCAGCTTGGACGGGCTGTCGACGTAGACAATCTCTTTGTTGGTGGTCTGCACTTCGTACACTACGGTCGGCGCGGTGGTGATCAGATCCAGATCGTATTCACGCTCCAGACGTTCCTGAATGATCTCCATGTGCAGCAGACCAAGGAAGCCGCAGCGGAAGCCGAAGCCGAGCGCCGTGGAGCTTTCTGGCTCGTAGAACAGCGAGGCGTCGTTAAGGCTCAGCTTGCCGAGCGCATCACGGAAGTTCTCGTAGTCGTCAGAGCTGACCGGGAACAGGCCGGCATAAACCTGTGGTTTCACCTTTTTAAAGCCTGGCAGCGCTTTTTCTGCCGGGTTACGCGCGCCGGTCAGGGTATCGCCCACTGGCGCACCGAGAATGTCTTTAATGGCACAAACCAGCCAACCCACCTCGCCGCATTTCAGCTCGGTACGGTCAACCTGTTTTGGAGTGAAGATTCCGAGACGGTCTGCGTTATAGACCTGGCCGGTACTCATCACCTTAATTTTGTCGCCTTTACGCATGGTGCCGTTTTTAATACGCACCAGCGAGACAACGCCCAGATAGTTATCGAACCATGAGTCGATAATCAGTGCCTGCAGTGGGGCATCCGGGTCACCTTCTGGTGGCGGAATATCACGCACCAGACGTTCCAGCACATCGGTAACGCCCACGCCGGTTTTGGCCGAGCAACGCACGGCATCGGTCGCGTCAATTCCGACGATATCTTCAATCTCTTCCGCCACGCGCTCAGGGTCAGCGGCTGGCAGGTCGATCTTGTTCAGAACCGGCACCACCTCGAGATCCATTTCCATCGCCGTGTAGCAGTTTGCCAGGGTCTGGGCTTCTACGCCCTGCCCCGCATCCACCACTAGCAGCGCGCCTTCACAGGCTGCCAGCGAGCGAGAAACTTCATAGGAGAAGTCAACGTGGCCTGGGGTGTCGATAAAGTTCAGTTGGTAGGTTTCACCATCAGCCGCCTTGTAATCGAGCGTGACGCTCTGCGCTTTAATGGTGATACCACGTTCGCGTTCCAGGTCCATGGAGTCCAGAACCTGGGCTTCCATTTCACGATCAGACAGGCCACCGCAAATCTGGATAATACGGTCAGACAGCGTCGACTTACCGTGGTCAATGTGAGCAATGATCGAAAAGTTACGTATGTTCTTCATATAGTTAAATAATTATGCCTTACGAATTCCTGGAGGCCGCTGTTCTTAGCCTGACGTTTTTCAGTGCGAAAACGCAGCATTCTACACTACATCTCCGTTACCTGGAAATGCACTTAGCGCCAGGTATAGCGTGAAGAAATGGCGTTTTCTTTTTTAAGATGTAAATGATGATAAAGCCCGATGGATCACCGGGCCTCAGAGGAGAGCGTCTCAACACGAAGTTGGTCTGGTGCCAGCCCTACGCTGAGAATAACAGGCTGCCACGCTTCGCGGGCTGCGAGCCTTGGGGAGAAACCTTTGGCAAGCCAGAAACCACCCACACCTCCCAATGCAGCGCCGCACATGGCCGCCGCATCGGTACCAAACAGCATCTGAAACACGCCGCCCATCACAAAGAGCCCCACCAGCGGGGAGAGATAAACCAGCATTGCGGAACCCAACAGGCTGCCTTCGGCAATGCCCAGTTCCACCTTCTGTCCTGCCACCAGCGGTTGCTCACTTGGCACGGAAAGCGTGTGCGAGGTTTGCGGCCCGAGCTTATTTAGCACGCGGCTGCCACAACCCGCCCGGGATGCACAACTGTTACAGGAGGCCTTTACATCACAGCTTACCAGCGCAACACCGTCCTGCCATGATACAACCGTAGCCCACTCTTTAATCATTGTGCAGCCCTGAATTTGATGCTGTCAGAAATACGCTTCGCCGTTTGCGGGGGTAATTCGCCGACGATGGTGATCTCCGCGTTGTCGCGTACCGTGGTACTGACTGTTCGACGTCCGGTACGCAGCATTTGTTCGGCACTGTTTGCCGTCGCGCGATTGATGTTCACCGAGAAGCTGAACAAGCCATCGGAGTAGAGGCGCGATTCAACCGGCGTTTCAATGGTAGGCAGTTGTCGGCGGCTGCTTGATACTTCCGTAAAGCCTTGCGGGATCCAGGAAGGAACCCAGTTGAAATTCACGGAATCTCCCGCCGGAACGGAAAGCAGCGGCGGCAGGCTGGCTTTCGCCAGATTCTGCATGCTATTACCCACCTGATTATTGACGCTAAAGGAGATAACGCGGAACTGTTCCAGCGTTTCACCATCGCGATCAAGCAGGTCTACACGCATTGGAAGCTTGGTTTCGGCATCAATCCAGACAATGTAGCTGTAACGCGTCCCGTCGCGGGCGACAACGCGGATCACTTCACACAATCTGTCAGCGATGCGCGTACGCCCTACCGAAATAAAATCGTAGTAAGGGGCAAGGCGCTTGAAGTCGGTGTAGATGAGCGATGGCAGAGAATCAACGATATAGTCGCCATTGAGGGTGAAAGGCTCCAGGCCTGGCTCGAAATAGCTGATTTCGTTACCACGCTGAACCACTTCCCGACGCGGGCCATCCATCTGTAAAAGTTGCGCGAGCGGCTGATTATCAAGACGGGCGTGGCGATAGCGTAACGACTCGACGCCCTGCTTATTGATGCTGATAAATGCCAACTCGTAATTGAGTGACTGGCTGGCCAGATTCATTTGCTGCAACAACGCCCCGGATGAAACATCAGCCGAGGCGTTGGCAGAGAAGAACAGGCTACCCGCCATCAGAGACATGGCGAACCAAAGTTGCTTCATTACTGCGATTGCGTTCCTAAAGTTTGGTTTCCTGGCACCTGCACAGCAGCCTGCTGGGTTTGTGCCTGCTCAAACTGAAGCTGTTCTGAGTGCAGACGACGCTGCAACTCATAATCCTGCAACATCGCATTAATGCGACGGCGCTGCTCCTGAACCTGCTGTTGCTGACCGCCACTGGCGGAGGCATCAGCCGGTACACCCAAACTTACCGGGCTGGCTTTGCCCATCATCGGCAGTGTATTGAACACTGGCGCTTCTGGCTGCTGATTAGTTTCAGACTGAGTATTATAGTGCTGGACGCCAACGATAACTGCAAGCGATACGCATGCCGCCACACCCATTTGGGTAAGTTGACTGGCCCACGGACGCACCTTCTGCCAGAACGGCATTTTCTGCCACTGGTGTGGTGCAGGTTGAGCTTCAGGAATCAGCGGAGTGGTCTGATGAACAGGCTCATTCTCAATAGCCGCCATCACGCGGGCTGAGATATCGAAATGGATAACCTCGCTGGTGTCACCACGAAGGGTGTCACGGATGAGATGGTAACTCTCCCAGGTCTCTTGCATTTCGGGAGAATGAGACAACTCATTGAGCAGCTCACTATCCAGCGTTTCACCATCCATTAAAGCGGAAAGTTTTTCTTTCTGCATGCCTAATACCTTTTCCAGTATCCCGCTATCGTCAACGCCTGATAAGCGGTTGAACTTTATTATCAATAGCTTCTCGCGCACGGAAAATTCGTGAACGTACCGTGCCGACCGGACAATCCATGATAGCGGCTATCTCTTCATAGCTCAGACCATCAAGCTCCCGTAACGTAATTGCCATGCGTAAATCTTCCGGGAGCGACTCGATCGTGCGAAAAACAATTTGTCTCAGTTCTTCTGACAACATTAAGTTCTCAGGGTTCGAAATTTCTTTCAGCGCACCGCCACTTTCGAAGTTTTCGGCGTCGATTGCGTCCACATCACTTGAAGGCGGACGACGGCCCTGAGCGACCAGATAATTCTTTGCCGTATTGACCGCAATACGGTACAGCCAGGTATAAAAAGCACTATCTCCCCGGAACGAGTCCAGCGCGCGATAGGCCTTAATAAAAGACTCTTGTACAACATCAGGCACATCACCTGACGGTACATAGCGGGAAACCAGACTCGCCACCTTATGCTGGTAGCGCACCACCAGTAGGTTAAAGGCTTTCTGATCTCCCTTCTGGACCCGTTCAACCAGGACCTGGTCCGTTAACTGCTCGCTCATCCGAGGTAATGTCTCCCCAAACCAAAATTCCACGCGTTATCGAAACGCCACTCTACAAATCCCGCACTTTTGAGCAAGCACCGAGTTGGAGTGTCTATTCTTCAATAAGTTCCGTAACGCCTTTGTTTTTGTTCATCGCGTCACAGACTGTTTATTTTCTCTCATTATAAGTCTGTTCACGATACATACCCACTTTCTGACTTCAAACATCTCTTATCCGGTCAGAAGAGTAACGCAACCCAGGCTTTATTTCACCACAAAATCTGACGCTAACGACCTGCTTCGCAAAATATTTTCCTTCTTTTACATGCCGGAAATCCGCGCATGCGCGTTTAGTCACTGCAACTGAGAATAAAAAAAAACGTGCGATATCTCGCACTGAGGTGCTATTCTGCCCAAACACTGTTTAGTAAATTAAACAAAAATCATGAACACAACACCTGAACTACATTGTGATGTACTGATCATCGGTAGCGGCGCGGCAGGACTCTCGCTGGCGCTGCGTCTGGCTGAGCATCAGAGCGTAATTGTTCTGAGTAAAGGACCGATGAGCGAAGGCTCCACATTTTATGCCCAGGGCGGAATTGCCGCCGTGTTTGATGAAACAGACAGCATTGCGTCACATGTCGAAGATACGTTGATTGCCGGAGCCGGGATCGTCGATGAACATGCTGCGGAATTTGTCGCCAGCAATGCGCGTCACTGCGTCCAGTGGCTTATTGACCAGGGTGTACTCTTTGATACTCAGGTTCAGCCAAACGGCGAAGAGAGTTACCACCTTACCCGCGAAGGCGGACACAGCCACCGCCGGATCCTGCACGCTGCAGATGCCACCGGTAAAGCGGTAGAAACCACCCTGGTCAGCAAGGCGCTCAGCCATCCTAATATTCGGGTGCTTGAGCGCAGTAATGCCGTTGACCTGATTATTTCTGACAAAATCGGCCTGCCGGGCACGCGCCGGGTGGTGGGGGCCTGGGTCTGGAATCGTAACAAAGAAAAGGTCGAAACCTGTCAGGCGAAAGCCGTGGTGCTGGCAACAGGTGGCGCCTCCAAAGTATATCAATACACCACCAACCCGGACATTGCCTCTGGTGATGGTATCGCCATGGCCTGGCGCGCCGGGTGTCGTGTTGCCAATCTTGAGTTCAACCAGTTTCACCCAACCGCACTGTTTCATCCGCAGGCGCGCAATTTCCTGCTGACGGAAGCCCTGCGCGGTGAAGGCGCGTATCTGAAACGACCGGACGGCTCACGTTTTATGCCGGACTTTGACCCGCGGGGCGAGCTCGCGCCGCGTGATATCGTCGCCCGCGCTATCGATCACGAGATGAAACGTCTTGGCGTGGATTGCATGTATCTGGATATCAGCCACAAACCGGCTGAGTTTGTCCGTCAGCATTTCCCGATGATTTATGAAAAGCTGCTCAGCCTTGGGATTGATCTGACGCGCGACCCGGTACCGATTGTGCCAGCCGCTCACTATACCTGTGGTGGCGTCATGGTTGACGATTATGGGCGTACGGATGTGGATGGTCTGTATGCCATCGGCGAGGTGAGCTATACCGGGCTGCATGGCGCGAACCGCATGGCATCCAACTCGTTGCTGGAGTGCCTGGTTTACGGCTGGTCCGCAGCGGTGGATATAACCAAACGCATGCCGTATGCCCGCCACGCTGAGCACTTACCAGCCTGGGATGAGAGCCGCGTGGAAAACCCGGATGAGCTGGTTGTGATCCAGCATAACTGGCATGAGCTTCGGCTATTTATGTGGGACTACGTTGGCATTGTACGCACGACGAAGCGTCTTGAGCGAGCCTTACGCCGTATCACCATGCTGCAGCAGGAAATTGATGAGTATTATGCCAATTTCCGCGTTTCCAACAATCTGCTGGAGCTGCGTAACCTGGTACAGGTTGCCGAGTTGATCGTTCGCTGCGCGATGATGCGTAAAGAGAGTCGGGGTTTACATTACACCCTGGACTATCCCGACACGCTGCCTGAATCCGGCCCGTCGGTTCTCTCCCCGCAGCGTCACATAAACAGATAAAATGCCTGGGTCAGCGCAGTGTAATCTTCTGAGTAACGCTGGTCTGGCCCACGGATAACCATCCTGTCGTTAAAACATTCACCCTCTTTTGGCGAAAGCGCCAGCAAGACCCGGTGTGGTAACCGCCCTTCCGTATCCGAGATATCGGTTCGCAGCCGTAAGTTCCAGCCCATCTCACGTGCGATCTCAATAAAGGTATTACCGGTGCTTTCGGGAAGTACCACGCAGAAGAACCCTTCTTCGGAAATTAAATTCGCTGCGTTGGTTAACAGGGCTTTATGATCGAGCGAACCGGTATAACGAGCCTGTTCGCGCTCAGGCGTACCGCACTCCACGCCGGGCGCGTAGTAGGGAGGGTTACTGACGATCAAATCGTAACGCGCCGTTTGCTCTGGTGCCCAGGCCAGTACGTCCGCGCATTCAACTTTAATTCGGGTTGCCCAGGGGGATTCGAGCGCATTTTCACTCGCCTGCCCTGCGGCCTGCGCATCCAGTTCAACCGCATCAATGGTGACATGCTCATCCGTGCGCTGAGCCAGCATTAATGCCAGCAGACCACTGCCGGTGCCAATATCCAGAATGCGCTTAACCCCTGCGACAGGCGCCCACGCTCCCAGTAGAATACCGTCTGTACCGACTTTCATGGCACAGCGATCGTGAGCAACAAAAAATTGTTTAAACGTAAAACCATCGCGGCGCAATTGCGCTTTGAGTTGAGACATGTCAGAGCAACCTTCTAAGTGAAACTGGAGTAGCATAGGGGAAAGCGAAGTGGCCGAAAAGCGATATCCATACAAACAGATGAAGATTACAGCCGTAACGTCTATAATCAGCGCCCCACACAGAGGTAGAACATGACTGTAACGACTTTTTCCGAACTTGAACTCGATGAAAGCCTGCTCAATGCACTTGAGAGCAAAGGCTTTACACGCCCGACCGCCATTCAGGCAGCGGCCATTCCGCCTGCGCTTGAGGGCCGCGATGTGCTCGGTTCTGCGCCAACCGGCACGGGGAAAACAGCAGCCTACTTGCTGCCTGTGTTGCAGCACCTGCTCGATTTTCCTCGTAAAAAATCAGGCCCGCCGCGTATTTTGATCCTGACGCCTACCCGTGAACTGGCTATGCAGGTTGCCGATCACGCACGCGAGCTGGCAGCGAATACCCATCTGGATATCGCAACAATCACCGGCGGCGTTGCGTATATGAACCACGCCGAAGTGTTCAGCGAAAACCAGGATATCGTCGTTGCGACGACAGGCCGTCTGCTGCAATACATTAAAGAAGAGAACTTTGACTGCCGCGCGGTAGAAACCCTGATTCTGGACGAAGCCGACCGTATGCTGGACATGGGCTTCGCGCAGGATATCGAACACATCGCCGGCGAGACGCGCTGGCGCAACCAGACAATGCTCTTCTCTGCCACCCTCGAAGGGGACGCGATCAAAGACTTCGCAGAGCGCCTGCTGGAAGATCCGGTGCAAGTGTCGGCAACGCCTTCTACCCGTGAACGCAAGAAGATCCATCAGTGGTACTATCGCGCGGACAACCTTGAGCACAAGGTTGAATTGCTCAAGCACCTGCTGAAGCAGGAAGAGGCCACCCGCACTATCGTCTTTGTGCGTAAGCGCGAGCGTGTGCATGAGCTGGCTGAAATGCTGCGTAATGCCGGGATTAACAACTGCTACCTCGAAGGCGAGATGGCACAGATCAAACGTACCGAAGGCATTAAGCGTCTGACCGATGGCCGCGTTAACGTGCTGGTGGCAACAGATGTTGCTGCACGCGGGATTGACATTCCGGACGTCAGCCACGTGATCAACTTCGATATGCCGCGCAGCGGTGATACCTATCTGCACCGCATCGGCCGTACCGGCCGCGCCGGGCGTAAAGGTACAGCGATCTCCCTGGTTGAAGCGCACGACCATCTGCTGCTGCAGAAAATTGGTCGCTATATCGACGAGCCGCTGAAATCCCGCGTTGTCGATGGCCTGCGCCCAACCACGCGTGCACCGAGTGAAAAAATGACGGGCAAACCGTCTAAAAAAGCACTGGCGAAACGTGCGGAGAGAAAAGAGAAAGAAAAAGAGAAGCCGCGCGTGAAGCAGCGTCATCGCGATACCAAGAATATTGGTAAACGCCGTAAGCCAAGCGGTACTGCGTCAGAAGCGAAAACTGAAGAGTAAAAAAAAGCCGGGAAATATCCCGGCTTTTTGTTCCACCCCCTTGGCTAAAAACCTTACAGGCTTTCAGTAAAGGTACGCGCGATAACGTCGCGCTGCTGTTCCGGGGTCAAGGAGTTGAAACGCACCGCGTAGCCAGACACACGAATAGTCAGCTGTGGGTATTTTTCAGGATGCTTAACCGCATCTTCCAGCGTTTCGCGACGCAGTACGTTCACGTTCAGATGCTGACCACCTTCAACACGCACTTCTGGTTTCACTTCCATTGGGATTTCGCGGTATTCAATTTCGCCCAGCTTATTAACTGGAACGATTTCATCTTCCGCAAAACCCGCTTTTGCTACCACACAGCGTGCTTCGTTTTTCTCGCTGTCCAGCAGCCAGAAAGAGTTGAGCAGATCGTCGTTTGCAGCTTTAGTAATCTGGATACCTGTAATCATGTGTTGCCTCCCTTAGGCTACATTAACTGGTGTCGGCCTTTCGCGGCCAATTGGTAAAACCATTGTTTCTTGTGTGTATATATATCATTCACACCCCAGTGATTTATTGATTTAAATCAACAAAATCACCAACCACACAAAGAGTGTGGTCTGGTTTTATTGTTTCAGATCAATTTTCCAGCCTTACCAATTCAAATCAATTTGTAATTTTTCAACCATAATTTAAGGAGTTAGGACTAATTTCCGCATGGAATTTTGCACCGCAGGATTTAGCGGTTAAGCTAGGCGCAGAATGAGATTCGCAGGAGAGCGAGATGACGACACCGCTGACATGGCACGATGTGCTGGCAGAAGAGAAACAGCAGCCCTATTTTATCAACACTCTCAGTACCGTTGCGGCAGAGCGGCAGTCTGGCCAGACGATTTATCCGCCCCAGAAAGACGTATTTAACGCGTTTCGCTATACCGAACTGAGCGATGTCAAAGTGGTGATCCTGGGTCAGGATCCTTACCACGGCCCTGGTCAGGCTCATGGGCTGGCCTTCTCCGTGCGCCCGGGCGTGGCTATCCCCCCTTCTCTGCTGAACATGTATAAAGAGCTTGAAGGAACGATCCCCGGTTTTACCCGGCCCAATCATGGCTATCTGGAAAGCTGGGCGCGCCAGGGCGTGCTGTTACTGAATACCGTATTAACCGTACGAGCAGGTCAGGCGCACTCTCACGCCAGCCTTGGGTGGGAAACCTTTACGGATAAAGTCATCAGCCTTATCAATGAACATCGTGAGGGGGTAGTGTTTTTACTGTGGGGATCGCATGCGCAGAAGAAAGGGGCGATTATTGACCGTCAGCGTCATCACGTGTTGAAAGCGCCACACCCGTCTCCGCTGTCAGCCCATCGTGGTTTCTTTGGCTGTAATCATTTTGTTCTGGCGAATGAGTGGCTGGAAAAACGTGGCGAAACGCCGATTGACTGGATGCCCGTGTTACCGGCAGAAAGCGAGTAGGAAATGAATGTGCCGGGCTGGCCCGGCACATAAAAAGCTTATGCTTTGTTCTGACGCCACCACTCCGCCAGCAGTACGCCGGTCGCGACGGAAACGTTCAGACTTTCCACATTGCCCGTCCCGTCAATAGAGACGCTCAGATCCGCACTCGAGAGTGCCGCGTCTGACAGACCATCACGTTCCTGACCTAACACCAGCACCATCTTTCGCGGCAGCGTCGCTTTAAACAGCGGCGTACCGGCATGGCTGGAGGTCGTCACAATGGAATAGCCCGCTTTACGGAACTGCTCGATGGCATCCAGAACGCTGTCGCCGGTGATCGGCTGAACGTGCTCGGCACCGCCTTCCGCAGTACGGATCGCGGCACCGGATTCCAGCAGCGCAGCATCCTGCAGCAGTACCCCTTTAACGCCGAAGTGCGCGCAGCTGCGCATCATCGCCCCCAGGTTATGCGGGTTACCCACATCTTCCAGCGCCAGCACGCAGTCATCGGCACCGGCCTGGCTGACCCACTGTTGCACCGTTGTGCCGTTGCGTTTTTTGATCAGGAAGCAGACACCACCGTGGTGTTCGGTGCCTGACGCTTTCGTCAACTCGGCATCATCAACCACATGATAGGCTTTACGGTTTGCCGCCATCCAGCGCAGGGCTTCTTTGAAGCGAGGGGTGACGCTCTGGATAAACCATGCACGAACGATACACTCAGGGCGGCTCTGGAACAGAGCCTGACAGGCGTTTTCGCCATACACGCGTGTCTCTTCCGCACGCTGACGGCGCAGCACTTCCGGATCGATAAAGCTTTTACCGCTGATGCCGCCGTGATCGGCTTTTTCAGGCGTCTCATCGCCAGGCGCGCGGGACACGGTACGCCATGGTGACGAACCCTCACGTGCAAAATCATCGCGTTTGCGATCGTCACGCTTGCGGTCATCACGTTTGCGGTCATCACCGCGGTTGTTTCTGTCATCGCGGGCGGGGCGACGGCCACCGTCTGCACGAGAGGACGCCGGACGCCCGCCACCTTTTCCGGTACGCGGATTTTGGGTGCGTTTATCAGAGTCATCATCACTGCGGACATACATCACTTTGACCTTGCCGCTTTTATTTTTCATTTCGTCGTTCATGCTTTTCTCCACCAGCGCTGCGCGAAGCGCGCAGATTACCCGATGTGCAAGCGCATAGCCATAATTTCGTACAAAAGCCTATGACTATTGTTCTCATTGAATAAAACGCATTGTCGTTTCAAACAGGCTCATTGATAATATGTAACATATTAGAAACATTATCGGCATACTGCCGCTGTCCCATGGTTCTATCAGAGGTTAGTTATGAATACCGTATGTGCCAACTGTCAGGCTCTTAACCGCATTCCGGACGATCGGATCGAGGATGGTGCGAAATGCGGGCGTTGTGGCCATGAGTTGTTTGATGGCGATGTGATTAACGCTACAGGTGCTACGCTGGACAAACTCCTCAAGGACGATCTTCCGGTGGTTGTCGATTTCTGGGCACCATGGTGTGGCCCGTGCCGTAACTTCGCGCCAATCTTTGAAGATGTCGCCGAAGAGCGCAGCGGGAAGATGCGTTTTGTGAAGGTGAATACGGAGGCAGAACGCGAGCTCAGCGCCCGTTTTCGTATTCGTAGCATTCCGACCATCATGATTTTCAAAAATGGTGAAGTCATCGACATGCTCAACGGCGCGGTACCCAAAGCGCCGTTCGAGAGCTGGTTGAACGAGTCGCTGTAACATTCACGGGGCACATCTTGTGCCCCGTTCCCGCCTCTGCGAAAATGGGGTTTTTCCAGCCCTTTCGCCCATGACTGATAACGCTGTACTTCAATTACGCGCCGAACGCCTTGCCCGCGCGACTCGCCCTTTTCTCGCTCGTGGCAACCGCATCCGTCGCTGCCAGCGCTGCCTGCTGCCGTTAAAAGTGTGCCTGTGCGACACGCTGGTACCGGCCACGGCGGAAAGCCGTTTTTGCCTGGTCATGTTTGATACCGAACCGATGAAACCCAGCAATACGGGCCGTCTGATCGCCGATATTCTGCCTGATACGGCCGCGTTTCAGTGGTCGCGCACGGAGCCTCCTCAGGCCCTGCTCGACTTAGTGGCAAGCCCGGACTATCAGCCTATGGTCGTTTTCCCTGCCTCCTATGCAGGCGCCGACCGTCAGGTACTGTCAGCCCCGCCATCCGGAAAACCACCGCTGTTTATTATGCTGGATGGCACCTGGACGGAAGCGCGGAAAATGTTTCGCAAAAGCCCTTACCTTGATGCGCTGCCGATCATTTCTGTCGACCTCTCTCGCGTATCGGCCTACCGCTTACGTGAAGCCCATGCCGAGGGACAATACTGCACCGCCGAAGTGGCGATCGCACTGCTGGATTTAGCGGGTGATACCGAGGCGGCTGCCGCGCTGGGCAGCCATTTCTCCCGTTTTCGCGAACGCTATCTGGCGGGAAAAACCGTTCATAAGGGCAGTGTCACAGCAACCGGGACAGAAAACGTTTAAAATCATCAGGTCGCTTGCATTCACAGGAGGCCTGCATGAGCCAGCGAGGGTTAGAAGCGCTACTACGTCCTAAATCCATAGCCGTCATCGGCGCATCAATGAAACCGGATCGCGCTGGCTATCTGATGATGCGCAACCTGCTGGCCGGCGGATTTAATGGCCCCGTTATGCCCGTTACACCGGCCTATAAGGCCGTTCAGGGGGTACTTGCATGGCCTGATGTTCAGAGCCTGCCTTTCGTACCCGATTTGGCCGTACTCTGTACAAATGCGAAACGTAACCCGGAATTACTGGAATCGCTCGGCAAGAAAGGGTGTAAGACCTGCATTATCCTCTCATCTCCTCCTGAACAGCAGCCCGAGCTTCTGGCGTGCGCCAGCCGCTATCAAATGCGTATTCTTGGGCCGAACAGTCTGGGGCTGCTCGCCCCCTGGCAAGGACTGAATGCCAGCTTTTCTCCAGTCCCGATCCGTAAAGGCAAACTTGCTTTTATTTCGCAGTCGGCTGCGGTATCCAACACGATCCTTGACTGGGCGCAGCAGCGTGAGATGGGGTTCTCCTACTTCATCGCCCTGGGTGACAGCCTGGATATCGACGTGGATGAACTGCTGGATTTTCTGGCGCGTGACAGCAAAACCAGTGCGATCCTGCTTTATCTTGAACACCTTAGCGACGCCCGTCGTTTTGTGTCGGCATCGCGCAGTGCGTCACGTAATAAACCCATCCTGGTCATCAAGAGCGGACGCAGCCCTGCAGCACAGAGCCTGCTGCATTCCCACTCCGGGATGGATCCCGCCTGGGATGCAGCTATCCAGCGCGCGGGTTTACTGCGGGTACAGGACACGCACGAACTTTTTTCCGCCGTCGAGACGTTGAGTCATATGCGTCCGTTGCGCGGAGAGAAATTAATGATCGTCAGTAACGGTGCAGCTCCGGCGGCGCTGGCGCTGGACGAACTGTGGTTACGTAATGGCAAGCTGGCCACGCTCGGTGAAGAGACGCTTCAGCGCCTGAGAGAGGCTTTACCCATCAGCGTTGCCCCCGGGAACCCCCTTGATTTACGCGATGATGCCAGTAGCGATCGCTATATCAAAGCCATTTCTATTTTGCTGGATAGTCAGGATTTCGATGCGCTGATGATTATCCACTCCCCCAGCGCGGTCGCTCCTGGCAGTGAGAGCGCGCGAGCCCTCATTGAAGCAGTGCGTAACCATCCGCGTGGTAAATACGTCACTCTGCTCACCAACTGGTGCGGTGAGTTCTCCTCTCAGGAGGCACGGCGACTGTTCAGCGAAGCGGGGTTGCCAACGTACCGTACCCCGGAAGGGACTATTACCGCCTTTATGCATATGGTGGAGTACCGTCGTAACCAGAAACAGTTACGTGAAACTCCAGCATTGCCCGGCAATCTGACGGCAAATTCCGTCGACGTTCACCGGCTGTTGCAACAGGCTATCGATGAAGGTGCGACATCGCTGGACACTCACGAAGTGCAACCCATTCTTGGTAGCTATGGGATGCAGACGCTGCCCACCTGGATCGCCAGCGACAGCGCAGAAGCAGTACATATTGCCGAACAGATTGGTTATCCGGTCGCCCTTAAGCTTCGCTCACCAGATATTCCCCACAAGTCCGATGTGCAGGGGGTAATGCTGTATCTTCGAACCGCGGCTGAAGTTCAGCAAGCGGCAGATGCTATTTTCGACCGCGTAAAAATGGCCTGGCCTCAGGCCAGAATCCACGGACTGCTGGTGCAAAGCATGGCGAACCGCGCGGGCGCACAGGAACTGCGGGTGGTTGTTGAGCACGATCCGGTTTTTGGCCCGCTCATCATGCTGGGAGAAGGTGGCGTGGAATGGCGCCCTGAAGAACAAGCCGTGGTGGCCTTACCGCCGTTGAACATGAACCTTGCTCGCTATCTGATTATTCAGGCCATCAAAAGCAAAAAAATCCGTGGCCGGAGCGCCCTGCGTCCGCTCGACATTGCGGGGTTAAGCCAGTTCCTGGTGCAGGTCTCTAACCTGATAGTCGATTGCGCGGAGATCCAGCGGCTGGACATTCATCCTCTGCTCGCCTCCGGCAATGAGTTCACGGCGCTGGACGTCACGCTGGATATCGCGCCATTCGAAGGCGACAGAGAGAGCCGTCTGGCAATCCGTCCTTATCCTCTGCAACTGGAAGAGTGGGTGGAGATGAAGAACGGTGAGCGTTCGCTGTTTCGCCCCATTTTGCCGGAAGACGAACCGCAACTGCGGACGTTTATCTCTCAGGTCACGAAAGAGGATCTTTACTATCGCTACTTCAGCGAAATCAACGAATTTACCCACGATGATTTAGCCAATATGACCCAGATCGACTACGATCGAGAAATGGCCTTTGTCGCCGTTCGTCGTTCCGAAAACGGTGATGAGATCCTTGGCGTGACGCGTGCTATTTCAGATCCGGATAACGTCGACGCGGAGTTTGCCGTACTGGTGCGCTCCGATCTTAAAGGCCTGGGTCTTGGGCGGCGGCTACTGGAAAAACTCATCAGTTATACGCGCGATCACGGATTGTTACGCCTGAATGGCATTACTATGCCAAACAATCGCGGTATGGTGACCCTGGCGCGAAAACTCGGTTTTGACGTTGATATTCAGCTGGACGAGGGGATTGTTGCCCTCTCCCTCACTCTGAAATCGCCGGATAAACCCGAGTAAGCTACTGGAAATGTTACCCACTTTGGACGGGACTGGTGGTATCATTGTCCGCTTATGTTGTTTGCATGGTACAGACAACCCTTCAATGAACAGAGAAGAAACGCACTGTGATGTTGTCAAAATTTAAGCGTAATAAACATCAACAACACCTTGCTCAACTACCGAAGATTTCTCAGTCAGTTGATGATGTAGAGTTCTTTTACGCTCCCGCTCATTTTCGGGAGACGCTTCTGGAAAAGATTGCCAGCGCCACGCGACGCATTTGCATTGTGGCACTCTATCTTGAACAAGATGAAGGTGGCCGCGCGATCCTGAATGCGCTCTACGAAGCCAAGCGTCAGCGTCCTGAACTGGATGTTCGCGTGCTGGTTGACTGGCACCGCGCTCAGCGTGGCCGTATTGGCGCTGCTGCTTCAAATACAAACGCAGACTGGTATTGCCGCACGGCGCAGGAAAATCCTGGCGTTGATGTCCCTGTTTACGGGGTGCCGGTGAATACCCGTGAAGCGCTTGGCGTACTCCATTTCAAAGGGTTCATCATCGATGACAGCGTGCTTTATAGTGGCGCGAGTCTGAATGATGTTTACCTTCATCAGCTCGATAAGTATCGCTACGACCGCTACCATCTGATCCGTAATTCGCAGATGGCCGACATCATGTTTAACTGGGTGGATAAACATCTGGTACATGGCCGTGGTGTGAATCGCCTTGACGATCCTCATCGACCGAAAAGCCCGGAAATCAAAAACGACGTTCGCGCGTTCCGCCAGGAGCTGCGCGATGCGGTTTATCATTTCCAGGGCGATGCAAACAACGAAGAGCTGTCCGTTACACCTCTGGTGGGCTTAGGCAAATCCAGCCTGCTGAACAAAACGATTTTCCATCTGATGCCGTGCGCGGAGCAGAAGCTCACTATCTGTACGCCGTACTTTAACCTTCCCGCCGTGCTGGTGCGCAATATCATTCAGCTGCTGCGCGACGGTAAAAAAGTGGAAATCATTGTCGGTGATAAAACGGCAAATGACTTTTTCATTCCTGAAGATCAACCCTTCAAAATCATCGGCGCCCTGCCCTACCTTTATGAGATTAACCTGCGTCGTTTCCTCAGTCGCTTACAGTATTACGTAAACACCGACCAGCTGGTGGTGCGTCTCTGGAAAGATGAAGATAACAGTTATCATCTCAAAGGAATGTGGGTTGATGATGAATGGATGCTGCTGACCGGCAACAACCTGAACCCTCGTGCCTGGCGTCTGGATCTGGAAAACGCGATTCTGATCCACGATCCACAACATGAGCTGGCCGCGCAGCGTGAACGTGAACTGGAACTTATTCGTACACATACGACGGTTGTTCGTCATTACCGCGAGCTACAGAGCATTGCCGATTATCCGGTGAAGGTTCGTAAGCTTATTCGCCGTTTGCGTCGCATCCGTATCGATCGTCTTATCAGCCGTATTCTGTAATATCCAGGCCCTGCCACCCGCAGGGCTTTTTTATGGAGCTGTTGATGCGTCTTCTTCTGTTAGTCATGACCCTCTGTTTAACCGGCTGTAGCCATATGGCGAACGATAGTTGGTCCGGCAAGGATAAAGCGCAACACTTCCTCGCATCCGCGATGTTGTCCGCTGCCGGTAATGAGTACGCCCAGCACCAGGGGTATAGCCGGGATCGTAGTGCGGCAATCGGCCTGATGTTCTCAGTCAGTCTTGGGGCATCTAAAGAATTATGGGATAGCCGCCCCTCAGGGAGCGGCTGGAGCTGGAAAGATTTTGCCTGGGATGTTGCCGGTGCCACGACCGGCTATGCCGTGTGGCAGATGGCGCATTATTAAAGACGAATACCTTTCCCTTTGCGATGCAGCATCAGGGATACGATAAAGGCCAGCGCCCCCATGATCGTCACATACCAGAAGAATGTCGTTTCGCTTCCCCATGATTTCAGGGACAGCGCAACGTACTCCGCCGAACCACCAAACAGGGCATTGGCGACCGCATAAGAAAGCCCTACTCCCAAAGCACGCACCTGTGCCGGAAACATCTCGGCCTTGAGTATTCCGCTGATCGAGGTGTAGAAACTCACAATCACCATCGCCAGCATCACCAGTGCAAATGCGGCATAAGGTGATGAGACGTGCTGAAGCGCGGTTAAAATGGGGACGGTACATAAGGCGGACATGCCACCAAAAATCAACATTGATGTGCGACGGCCCATCTTATCTGAGAGCGCACCAATTAGCGGCTGTATCAGCATAAAGACGAACAGCGCGGCGGTCATGATGACGCTGGCGACGTTGGCGTGCATTCCCGTAGTATTCACCAGATACTTTTGCATGTAGGTGGTAAAAGTATAAAAACTGAGTGAACCACCGGCGGTGAAACCGAGAACCATCAGGAAAGCTTTGCGGTTTCGCCACAGTCCTTTAAACGATCCCGCTTCCTTCAGCGCCCTGACCTCTTTTTGCGAGGTTTCGTCTAACTGACGGCGCAGCCAAAGCGCCACGATCGCCAGTGCAGCCCCCATCGCGAAAGGAATTCGCCATCCCCATTCATGAAGCTGGCTGTCTGTGAGGATCTGCTGCAGGATCACGACAACCAGAATGGCCAGCAGTTGACCACCGATGAGCGTGACATACTGGAAAGAGGCGTAAAAACCCTTCCGACCTTCAAGTGCAATTTCACTCATGTACGTGGCGCTGGTGCCGTACTCTCCCCCAACGGAGAGTCCCTGGAATAAACGAGCCAGCAATAAAAGGGCGGGCGCCCAGGTTCCGATAGCGTCATACCCCGGCAGACAGGCGATGATAAGGGAACCAAAACACATCATGCAGACCGAGATCAGCATGGAGGTTTTACGCCCGCGACGGTCTGCGATACGGCCAAATAACCAGCCACCAATCGGCCGCATTAAGAATCCTGCGGCAAATACACCTGCCGTTTGCAGTAGCTGCGTTGTGGTGTTTCCTGACGGGAAGAAAATATGTGCGAAGTAAAGTGAACAGAATGAGTAGACGTAAAAGTCGAACCATTCAACCAGGTTACCGGATGAGGCACTAACAATTGCCCATACCCTTCTTCGGGTATCACTGGCAACCAGCGTCCCGTTCGATGTAATGCTTTCGGTCATTATGATTATACTCCTGCCATAAACAACGGCATGTTGAGCTCTGAAGGAACTCAATACCTTGTAAATTAAATGTTATTATTTTGTTATAAATAACATTGCGAGGGAGATCACAAATTTCGTTAGCAAGGTAAGTTCCGGAGAAAGCCCAGGAGGGGAATGGTGCGGTCTGGTGCCCTCTCCCGCAGGGTGAGGGAGAAAACAAAAGCAAAAAACCCCGCACCTTACGGTACGGGGTTCTTCTTATTTGATGCCTGGCAGTTCCCTACTCTCACATGGGGAGACCCCACACTACCATCGGCGCTACGGCGTTTCACTTCTGAGTTCGGCATGGGGTCAGGTGGGACCACCGCGCTACAGCCGCCAGGCAAATTCCTGTGCTCTGTCCTGTGTCTTTTGGGCTGATACTGCGTTGGCTGCTCCCGTAAAGTCAGTCACATACCTCAGTATGCTCCTTCCTTTCCTTCGCTTGCCGCCTTGTCTCAGCACAAAATCCTTCGGACTCTGAATCAAAGCTGAAATTCTGTCTCTTCGCCAAAACATCTTCGGCGTTGTAAGGTTAAGCCTCACGGTTCATTAGTATCGGTTAGCTCAACGCATCGCTGC
>NZ_LOMM01000009.1:0-100595 GCF_001605945.1 Enterobacter sp. SENG-6 | reverse complement strand
ACGCTTCTTCATGGGGATGTCCTCATGTGGCTTATGAAGACATTACTAACATCGGGGTGTACTAATCAACGGGGAGCAGGTCAACGAGTGTGTTTTACCACTACCACAATCACCGCTGATAAACTTCATTTTATTTTTCGATAAATAGTTATACATTATATAATATCTCCATATATTTTATGGCACTACCTCTACGTAGTGCCTTTTTTATTAAATTTTGTTGGCGTGTTCTAATAGTGCCGCACTTAGTTTTTCATAATCTTTGTACTTCTCAGCGAGTTCTATCAAACGTGCCTTACGCCACTTCATATGTACTTCATGTGCTTCAAGTTCTGTGGGATAAGTACCTAAACAAATCTTTTTCCCATCAACACTACAATATGCTTTGAATTTCTTACCTGATGCTTCAACACCTTTCATGTACTTACCAGGTTTGGTACTTTTGAAGAGTTGGTTAACTTCAGGAGGAACATACATACAGTTTTGAGGTGAGTACTCTCGTGAACATGGATTTAGTATATCTTTATCAAGTTGCCAATGCTCTTCATAATTCTGTTCATGCCAATCCAAGAATAATGTTAGTTTGCTAAAACCTTCACCAATACTTACATCAGCATAATCAGGGTTATATAGCGTTCTATCGAACATATTATTGAATGCCTTGCGACCTTCTTTTAGATGAGGATAATCAATATGTTCACGTACATTTTTTAAATCATTTACTCTATCCATTTTAAGATTCCTTTCTTTTGTGATGAAACATCCTGTCTCACCATTTGCTATAACTTTATTAGGCGTACAGCATTAGCCTTTTTTCAAAATAATGAATTGCGTCAGTAGGTGCTGAAAAGCACTTGCGAGTGTTTCACGCTCGCAGACTCCACTCTTAGATAGTTCCTGCAATGCGGTTAACTGAGCGTCAGTTAATCGCACAGTTACACAATTATTTTTTACATCCTTTTTGTTTTTCATTTGTTTTTCCTTATTAAATGATTTCGATTTCGTAATAAATCCCATGTAAAAAGAACCCTACGGCGTAGGGTTTCTTTTCAATGGAAAGATAGATGAGTCACAATCTATATATTATTTATTAATATTTTTCGAAACATGCGAAATATGTGAAGACATTTTTAGTATAGGATTTTTTTCAAAATCGTTTCACGGATTTTTAAATCCTTATTGTTGATTCAATCTGGAAGTACTGAGGAAGTTGAGACAAAGCATTAAGTACTTTATACCAATATTATACCATATTTATTTTTCCCGTTTCAGGTAGTTCCTAACCCATCTATTTATTACCGGTATCTTCAAAGGTAGAGTAATGATACACAGCACCATAAAGAATATTGAACAGACTATGTACATGGGGAAAATAACTAAAATGTAAAGAATGGCTGCGAGTACTTCTATTAGAAAATTCATTTGAGGTTCCTTTTTAATTATCTTTTAGATATTTATTCGGAACCTTCAAAAAGTTGTTGAAATGAAAGGTAGTATGTGAGGGTTTGAACACTCTGTTTATTATTAATCAGCCAAGAGTGTTCATAAGTTAATCTATCCAATCAATCAAATCTTCATTCACCACGATCTCAAAATTTTCACGATTGAGTAAATTAAGATACAATCCAACATCATCCAGTGTTTTTGTACGACTAATAGCAAGTGACCACATATCTGTACCAGATGTTACTGACGCAATGAATACTGTTTTACCTTCTTCATTGACCGTATAAACACGTTCACCATTAGATTCTGAAATGACAATTTCATGTAGTACTTCACCACCACCCCGCTTATTATCAATCACAAGTACATGGGATAGGATTTCATTGAAATATTCTAACTGAACGAAAATACGTTTTCCAAAAATCCAGTACTTTACTGATTTAAGTACTAATCTTAATTCCTTTCTTAGCTTTGCACGTAGTTCAACATTCATCGGATCAAGTACTTTATTAATATCAAAGTCAAAAACAGGGATTTCTTTGATATTTTTAGCATTTAAAATATCGGATTCAATTTCTTCAATTCTATCTTGAACCTCGGTCAAACCAGTCATTAATGGTAAAGAGGTCTTCTTACCTGCTACCTTACGTTCATTAATTTTTATCTGATAGGTTTCCTCTTCCTTCTTCAGAGTAGACAATTCTTCTCGTAACGATGCAAGCAAAAGGTCAGAATCAGACTGTCCTTCCATCATTAATTTATTGAAATCGATGTTTTTGACAAGCTGAAGAATATTCTTCTCAATTCTTGTGTACTGGAAAGATTTGGCATCACAAATCTTCTTCTCTTCCCTGTTGCGACAAATGACGTATTTAGTTCTGACATGGTTATAGTGAATGGCAATGTTTCCTCCACAATTACCACACTTTAATATTTTGGGGAACAGGTTTGTGATGTAATCATCCTGAGCAATTGTTATATCTTTACGAATACGATTGGCTATACCATTCCTTGATAACTTCTCATTGACCCGTTCAAAAGTGAGATTATCGATAATCTTCATAGTAACTACTTTCTTATCGCGTAGTACTCGCAGTACATTTACAGTACTCCACCCTTTAGGCAAGCGTTTAACAATTGCCCCTGAGCCAAGTCCACTTTCATACAGTTTGAAAATTTCACGAACTACATCAGGTTCAAGTAACAGATCCTCGGCTGGCTTTTTCTTCTCCAGCATAACGCGATCCATCATCCTGTTCGCCGTTAGAAACAAGTCTTCATCAATGATTTTCGGGTACACATTTGGTACAACCTCACCATTATATCGCTCATGTTCACCCAATAAGCGGCGGTCACGTATTAGCCTTGACACTGTTACCATCTGCCACTTTTTACCGATACGCTTAACAATCTCTCCAGTACTAAGCCCTTCCCTATACCACTCGAAACACTTAACAATAAGTTCAGCCTGTTCAGGGATCACCTGATACTTGTTATCAACGTTTTTTAACCAGTTAGGCATACGATTGGAAATCACCTCTCCATTCTGTAATGCACGTAAAATTTTGTTATCCCAAGCTAACTTAGCACGTACCGACTTCATCAATGATTCATTGTGCGAGCGATGCTGTATGAGTTCCATATGGATTTTCGACATAGGATCATCTGCCCGTAACACAAGATTTGTAGAAATATCGTGGATTTCTACACCGCTGTTCACGATGTACTGGATAGTACTTTCAGCCCAACTTGAACGACGCGATAACCTATCAAGGCTAATGACTATAAGTGCGTCACCCTTACCGTACTTGCGGTTCCCCACATCTTGCAAAAATATCCCAAGTTGAGACTCAGGTGAAATATTGGCATTTTTAAATGCCGAAAGCCCCGCATCCGTTATGAAAACTCTATCATTCGTGAATTTATCAGAGTTTTTGTCTAAATAGGCAGTTAAAGAAGACCTCTGATCATCCAATCCATTCCCCATTTCGACTTGCTGAATGCTTGATACTCGCTCATAACAAATAGGACGGAGCATTTTTTTATCCCGTTGAAGAATTACGCTAAAAGTGCTGATTCGCAAATGTTCCCAGATTATACAAAAGGACGGCATGCCATGAATATATTCGATCACTATCGCCAGCGCTATGAAGCTGCCAAGGACGAAGAGTTCACACTGCAGGAGTTTCTTACCATCTGTCGGCAAGATCGCAGTGCCTATGCCAACGCGGCAGAACGGCTATTGATGGCTATTGGTGAGCCAAACATGGTTGATACTGCCCAGGAACCACGGCTTTCCCGTCTCTTTTCGAATCGGGTGGTCGCCCGATACCCGGCGTTTGAAGAGTTCTATGGCATGGAAGATGCCATCGAGCAAATCGTCTCCTACCTGAAGCATGCTGCTCAGGGTCTGGAAGAGAAGAAACAGATCCTCTATTTACTCGGCCCGGTGGGTGGCGGTAAATCGTCGCTGGCTGAACGGCTGAAATCGCTGATGCAGCGCGTGCCTATCTATGTACTGAGCGCCAACGGTGAACGCAGCCCGGTGAACGACCATCCGCTGTGCCTGTTTAACCCGCAGGAAGATGCGCAAATTCTGGATAAAGAGTACGGCATTCCGCGTCGTTATCTCGGCACCATCATGTCGCCGTGGGCGGCGAAACGCCTGCATGAGTTTGGTGGCGATATCACCAAATTCCGCGTCGTGAAAGTGTGGCCATCCATTCTGGAGCAGATCGCCATCGCCAAAACGGAACCGGGTGATGAGAACAACCAGGACATCTCGGCGCTGGTCGGTAAAGTCGATATCCGTAAGCTGGAAAATTACGCCCAGAATGACCCGGATGCCTACGGCTACTCCGGCGCACTGTGCCGGGCAAACCAGGGCATCATGGAATTCGTCGAGATGTTTAAAGCACCCATTAAAGTGCTGCATCCACTGCTGACGGCCACCCAGGAGGGGAACTACAACGGGACGGAAGGTATCTCTGCCCTGCCGTTCAACGGCATCATCCTGGCGCACTCGAACGAATCAGAGTGGGTCTCCTTCCGTAATAACAAAAACAATGAGGCGTTCCTTGACCGTGTGTACATCGTCAAAGTGCCTTATTGCCTGCGGATCTCCGAAGAGATCAAAATTTACGAAAAACTGCTTAACCATAGTGAGCTAATGCATGCCCCATGCGCACCGGGCACGCTGGAAACGCTGTCGCGCTTCTCCATCCTGTCGCGTCTGAAAGAGCCGGAAAACTCCAGCATCTACTCCAAAATGCGCGTGTATGACGGGGAAAGCCTGAAAGATACCGACCCGAAAGCGAAGTCGTATCAGGAGTACCGCGATTACGCGGGTGTCGACGAGGGCATGAACGGTCTGTCCACGCGTTTCGCGTTTAAGATCCTCTCCCGCGTGTTTAACTTCGACCATGCGGAAGTGGCGGCCAACCCGGTCCACCTGTTCTATGTGCTGGAGCAGCAGATTGAACGCGAGCAGTTCCTACAGGAGCAGGCGGAACGTTACCTTGAGTTCCTGAAAGGTTATCTGATCCCGAAATATGCCGAGTTCATTGGCAAAGAGATCCAGACGGCCTACCTGGAATCCTATTCAGAATACGGCCAGAACATCTTTGACCGTTACGTCACTTATGCTGACTTCTGGATCCAGGATCAGGAGTATCGCGACCCGGATACCGGACAGCTGTTTGACCGTGAATCCCTGAACGCGGAGCTGGAAAAAATAGAGAAGCCTGCCGGGATCAGCAACCCGAAAGACTTCCGTAACGAAATTGTGAACTTCGTACTGCGTGCCAGAGCGCATAACAACGGTCGTAATCCGAACTGGACCAGCTACGAGAAACTGCGCACGGTCATCGAGAAGAAAATGTTCTCTAATACCGAGGAGCTGTTACCCGTCATTTCGTTTAACACCAAAACCTCAACTGACGAGCAGAAAAAACACGACGATTTTGTCGACCGTATGATGGAAAAAGGCTACACCCGCAAACAGGTTCGTTTGCTTTGCGAATGGTATCTGCGCGTACGGAAATCGTCTTAAAACAAGTGCCCGGTAGCGTTTAACGCTCACCGGGCCGACAAAATGCAAGTTGGCAAATGCAGTACGGGGGGTATATGACCTGGTTTATTGACCGGCGTCTGAACGGCAAAAACAAGAGCATGGTGAATCGCCAGCGCTTCTTGCGCCGTTACAAAGCGCAAATTAAACAGTCGATCTCCGAGGCCATCAACAAACGCTCGGTAACCGACGTCGACAGCGGCGAGTCTGTCTCCATCCCCACCGATGACATCAGCGAACCGATGTTTCATCAGGGGCGTGGCGGCCTGCGCCATCGCGTACACCCAGGTAATGACCACTTCGTTCAGAACGACAGAATCGAGCGCCCACAAGGAGGCGGCGGCGGTTCTGGAAGCGGTCAAGGACAGGCCAGTCAGGATGGTGAAGGCCAGGATGAATTCGTCTTTCAGATCTCAAAAGATGAATATCTCGACCTGCTCTTTGAGGATCTGGCGCTGCCTAATCTGAAAAAGAACCAGCACCGTCAGCTTAACGAATACAAAACCCATCGCGCGGGTTATACCGCAAACGGCGTACCGGCCAATATCAGCGTCGTTCGTTCGCTGCAGAACTCGCTGGCGCGGCGCACGGCCATGACGGCCGGTAAACGGCGGGAACTGCGCGAACTGGAAAGCAGCCTGAAGGTGGTAGAAAACACAGAACCAGCGCAACTGCTGGAAGAGGAGCGCCTGCGTAAAGAGATTGCCGAGCTGAGGGCGAAGATTGAGCGGGTACCGTTTATTGATACCTTCGACCTGCGCTATAAAAACTTCGAAAAACGGCCGGAGCCTTCGAGCCAGGCTGTCATGTTCTGTCTGATGGACGTCTCCGGTTCAATGGACCAGGCCACCAAGGATATGGCGAAGCGTTTTTACATTCTGCTCTATCTGTTCCTGAGCAGAACCTATAAGAACGTGGAAGTGGTTTATATTCGCCACCACACCCAGGCCAAAGAGGTGGATGAACATGAGTTCTTCTACTCGCAGGAGACCGGCGGCACCATCGTATCGAGCGCCCTGAAGCTGATGGATGAGGTGGTGAAAGAGCGTTACGATCCGGCTCAGTGGAACATCTATGCTGCGCAGGCGTCGGATGGCGACAACTGGGCGGATGATTCGCCGCTGTGTCACGACATTCTGGCGAAGAAAATTTTGCCGGTGGTGCGTTACTACAGCTATATCGAAATCACGCGTCGTGCTCACCAGACGCTGTGGCGTGAATATGAACATCTGCAATCGATGTTCGATAACTTCGCCATGCAACACATCCGTGACCAGGATGATATCTATCCGGTGTTCCGGGAGCTGTTCCACAAGCAATCGGCCACCAGCAATGCCTGACCCCACAGCCAGCGACACGCTGGCTGTTTTCTTTCCGTTTCGTCCATCCCCTTCGCAAAAAGATCTGTGCTACTGTTGGAAACTGCGTATTGGCAGATAACAGGTAAACTGACTATGTCTGATGAGGTTAAGGGTACTGCTACCCACCAGCAACTCATTTCGCTGTTAACGCAGCAAGGTGCGCGCTTTCGCGTGATGGAGCACGAGGCCGTAGGAAAATGCGAAGCGGTAAGCGAAATCCGCGGAACCGATCTGGGGCAAGGCGCAAAAGCGCTGGTCTGCAAAGTGAAGGGAAACGGCGTAAAAAAACACGTTCTGGCGATCCTGGCCGCTGACCAGCAGGCCGACCTGAGCCAGCTTGCCAGCCATTTCGGCGGCTTAAAAGCCTCTCTCGCAAGCCCGGCTGAAGTCGATCATTTGACCGCCTGCGTGTTTGGCGCTATCCCACCGTTTAGCTTCCATCCGGATCTGACGCTGGTCGCCGACCCGCTCCTGTTCGAGCGTTTTGACGAAATCGCGTTCAATGCCGGTCTGCTGGAAAAATCCGTGATCATGGATACCCAGGATTATCTGCGCATTGCCCGCCCTGAACTGGTGACGTTTCGTAAAGCGTGACCGTGATGGCTGACGCCTCTGTCAGCCTCTCTTTTCCAGAAACAGAACTGATGCGATCAAAATCACCGCAATAGCGAAAAACGATGAGGAGATAACCAGCGTTTCAACAAACATGTGATCGTTCATCTTTAGCGACCCTTTGCGATGCCTGATGCCGTTTTATCCCCTGCAAATGACACGGATATGACAATCTCCTATTTTTTTTAAAACACTGTCGTTAGCCGTTTTTCCGCGTAAAGTAAGCAGGCTTACTATTCTGGCAAGGACTCCTCATGTTTGACCCTACTCTGCTCATTCTTCTGGCACTCGCTGCACTCGGCTTTATCAGCCATAACACCACCGTCGCCATCTCGATCCTGGTGTTGATCATTGTGCGCGTCACCCCGTTAAACACTTTTTTCCCGTGGATAGAAAAACAAGGCCTGACGATCGGGATAATCATTTTGACCATTGGGGTGATGGCCCCCATTGCCAGCGGCACGCTTCCGGCCTCAACGCTGCTGCACTCGTTTGTTAACTGGAAATCACTGGTGGCTATCGCGGTGGGGATTTTCGTGTCATGGCTGGGTGGTCGCGGCGTCACGTTGATGAGCAGCCAGCCCTCGCTGGTGGCTGGCCTGCTGGTGGGAACGGTGCTTGGCGTGGCGCTCTTTCGCGGCGTTCCGGTGGGCCCGCTCATTGCCGCCGGGCTGGTTTCGCTGTTTATTGGGAAGTCGTAGTCAGGCTGGCAATATAGCGCGCGGGCGTTTGCCCCAGCCCCTTTTTAAACATCGTAATAAAGGCGGTGGTGGAGTCATAACCAAGTGACTGCGCCACCTGCTGAACTGACTTCCCGCCAATCAGCAGCTGCAACGCCACAATCAACTGCAGCTGATGACGCCAGCGGCGAAAGCTTAAGCCCGTCTCTTTGACCACCAGCCGCGCCAGGTTGCGCTCACTCATGGCAAAGTGGCTCGCCCATTGCGCCAGCGTCTGCCACGCGGCGGGCTCTTCCGCCATCTTTTCGCTCATCAACCGAATTTTAGGATGAGGGGAAACGGGCAGCTGTAAATGCTCCTGCCGCTGGAGCGGCAGTTCATCAAACAGCACATCCACCAGACGCGAGGTGGTGGCAAGCGGCAGTTGCTCACGCGTTTTTCCCGCCAGCGACAGAATCAGCTCCCGCACCAGCGGCGATATTTTCAGGGTACAGCACCGGTCCGGCAGACTGACGGCACCAGGTTCAATAAACAAAAAGCAGAGCTGCGCGCCTGGCGTGGCCCTGTTGCTGTGGGGCATCTGCCCGGGGATCCACACGGCATACTGGGGCGGTACCATCAGCATGGCATTTTCTACCTCACAGGTGATTGCACCACCCAGCGCCAGAATCAGCTGCCCTTTGCGGTGCTGATGGAGCGGAATATATTGCTCCTGCGCTACCACGCGGATGCGAAACGCGACCGCGGCATCGAATTGGCTATCGGGATCGTAGCCGTCGAGTCCCAGACCGTTCATCAGGTTGTCCGATATTAGCGATAAACTGTCATTTTAGCCTGATTTCAACCACGGCGAAAATCGGTATTGTGTGCGCTCGCCTGAACGTATGAGAAAACAATGACTACTGCTACTCGCAAAGGCGCGCTGCTGATCGCCGGCATTCTGATGATTGCCACGACGCTTCGCGTCACCTTTACCGGCGCAGCGCCGCTGCTCGATACCATTCGCCTTGAATATGGATTAACCACCGCGCAAAGCGGCCTGCTAACCACCCTGCCGCTATTAGCGTTTGCCCTTGTCTCGCCGCTTGCCGCGGGCGTAGCACGGCGTATCGGCATGGAGCGCAGCCTGTTCCTCGCCCTGCTGCTGATCTGCGCCGGGATTGTCGTGCGCTCTCTGCCCTCCGCGGCCCTGCTGTTTACCGGTACGGCGGTGATAGGTTGCGGGATCGCGCTCGGGAATGTGCTGTTACCGGGCTTAATCAAACGCGACTTTCCCGGCCAGGTTGCCCGCCTTACCGGGGCCTATTCCCTGACGATGGGCGTTTCGGCGGCGCTCGGTTCGGCGCTGATTGTTCCTCTCGCCCAGGGAGCCGCAGGCTGGCATGGCGCGCTGCTAATGCTGATGATCTTTCCCCTGCTGGCGCTGCTGCTCTGGCTGCCACAGTGGCGCCAGAAGCAGGTCGCCACAGTGACCGGTGCAGGAGCGCTGCACAACCGCGCCATATGGCGTTCTGCCCTCGCCTGGCAGGTGACGCTCTTTCTCGGCATTAACTCGCTGATTTACTACGTCATCATCGGCTGGTTACCCGCGATATTACTCAGCCACGGCTACAGCGAAGCGCAGGCAGGCTCCATGCACGGGCTCTTACAGCTGGCCACGGCCATTCCGGGCCTTGCCGTGCCGCTGATCCTGCATCGCCTGAACGATCAGCGCGGGATCGCCGGTGCCGTAGCCCTGATGTGCGCAGTGAGTGCGGCCGGTTTCTGGTTTGCACCGGATTTGGCAGTCGTGTGGACGCTGGTGTTTGGCTTTGGCACCGGAGCAACGATGATCCTCGGTCTGACGTTCATCGGCCTGCGCGCCAGCTCTGCCCATCAGGCGGCGGCACTGTCCGGTATGGCGCAGTCGATTGGTTATCTGCTGGCCGCCTGCGGGCCTCCGCTGATGGGGAAAATTCACGATACCGCCGGTGACTGGCAGATCCCCCTTCTGGCCTGCGCGCTGGCCTCGGTGGTGATGGCCATCTGCGGCATGCTTGCCGGGCGCGACCGGGAGATCACGCCCCGCTAAAAACAGTGGCAGACCTGACGGTCTGCCTGTTATTTATCCCCGTGCCGCACGCAGCATCGCCTGTACCAACACCACCGGACGCCCCGCCAGCGCTGCACGCTCGTGCTGGAATAAGGTAATCACGAAGAACGGATGGGTGACCAGCTCTGCGGCACGGATTTCCCCCTGCTCGTCCCAGCCCGTCACGCGCATATCACCGCTCTCCAGCTCCTGCGCAAATTCCGGCGATACGCCGTAGTTGCAGTGATATCCCTCTTCAATTTCCGGCTTGCCGTAGGCTTTCGCAATAAGCGTGTTGTTGCGCAGTTCAATCGCATCGGTTTTTTCCACCAGCGAGCAGGTCAGCGGCGCAATCACCATTGAGCCTTCGGTGTCCGTTTCGGCGTGCGCCGCATCGCTCCAGCCGAGCACATTACGCGCATACTCAATCAATGCATGCTGGAAACCGCCGCAGGTGCCGAGAAACGGAATGCTGTTTTCGCGCGCGTAGCGTGCAGCGATAAAGGCGGCTTCGGTGTTTTTGTAGGGGCTTGCAGGAACCAGCCAGATGGCATCGTAACCCACCAGGTCTTCAGGGCTGGTCAGCTCCGTCGTCGCAAGCCAGTCGTAATCAGCGATGAGATCCAGTACTGCAGCAGCATCATCAATGGCCAGCGGGATCGCCTGGTGCGCAATCACATCGGGATTGTAATCGCCAACCAGCGCAATGCGCAGCGTCGTTTTAACCGGGAGGTGTTCCATGAAAGGTTCCTTATGCCAGAGTATTATCAGATAACATAAGGAACCTCAGACTACCGATCTTCTGCAATAATCACAATACCTTAAATTGGGAGGGGGAAATGATGATTCAGTGCAAGCGCGTCTATGAACAGGCAGCCCCGGAGGATGGTTATCGGGTGCTGGTGGACAGACTGTGGCCGCGAGGGGTGAAAAAAGCAGACCTTGTGCATAATGAATGGTGCAAGGCGCTCACGCCTTCTGACGGGTTACGTAAGGCCTTTCACAGTGAAACCATTGATTTCGCTGCCTTCAGCCAGGCGTATCAGGAAGAGCTGGCGCAGCATAAAGACGAAGGTTTGCGTCTTGCAACCCTCGCCAGACAGCAAACCTTAACCCTTCTCTACGCCGCGAAAAATACCAAACAGAATCACGCAATGGTCTTAGCCGACTGGCTGCGCCATTTGTGATTAGCTGGCCGTCAGCGCATCGAAGGTTTGCGGTGCCTCATCCGGCGTGAGCGGCAGCAGATGTTCGGCGCGCACAAACGCAAAACCGTGCTGATTATCAAAGGCGTAGACATCGCCCGTCACCAGCCAGAGCGCGCGATCCGCTGTCGCAGGCAGTTGCGTCATCACGCCATTGACCGGGTTAACGAAGCGCTGGCCGGGCTGGCAAAGGCCAAACAACTCAACGGATTTACCCACATTGCGACGGCCTGAGGCCGTGCGGGCACCAATGATCAACGCCATGCTGCCCGGTTTAAGCTGAAACATACTTCTCTCACGATAACGGTGGCCAGAAACTGGCTAAGAATAATCCTAAAGAGAAGTGTATCGCAATCTTTGTCCTGCTGTCACCTGGCGGGTTGCGGATGATCGCGGCGGTAGAGCTCCCATTCGTCGATCACTTCGCCACCGGGCAATTTACACTCCGTACGCACGCCCTGCGGGCTCTGGATTGGGATCTGCTCTCCCCCTTTTTCCAGACAATAGACAGAGGCAGGGTTAGCCATCCCCACCCTATGCGGCGGCGGTGGGGCAACAGGTGGAGACGTTTTTGTGGTACAGGCCGCCAGGGGTAGCGCGAGAGCCAAAAGCAGAAATCTCATCGTGTTGATCCTTTTTACATCATCAGAAGATAAGGGTAACGGGTCGCCGTCGCTTTCTCCATCATTTCTCCATTTTAACTGCACTTTTCAACACTATAGTGAGGCGTGTTCTCCTTATGACCAGAGAACATCATTCCGTAATCAAGATGTCTTTGCCCCGGTCTCAACAACGGGGCCTTTTTCTCCCCTGCCTGCTTCTGGTGGATATATAAAATTTTCACCATTCATGTTTTACTATGGCTGAAGTCGAAATTTTCAGCATAACATGCAGATGCAGACGTCTTGTGCATGGGAGTCAACCTACGTCATGTCAGATATCATCCTGGCCCGAGTGTCAGAAACGCTCACCACGGAACAATCCCTTGAAAGTCTCGTTCGCCAGTTGCTGGAGATGCTGGAACTTGTGACCGAAATGGAGTCGACCTACCTGACGAAGGTCGATATCAATGCCCGTCTTCAGCATATTTTGTATGCCCGAAACAGTAAGCAGATGCAGATCCCGGAGGGACTAAGCGTGCCCTGGGGCGATACATTGTGCAAACGTGCGCTGGACAGTGACACCATTTTCAGTAACGAGGTTTCTGAACGCTGGGCGGATTGCGACGCCGCGAAAGCGCTCGGTATTACCACGTACATGAGCGTGCCGGTTCACCTGGCGGATGGTTCCCTGTACGGCACGCTCTGTGCGACCAGCACGGAAAAGAAGCTGCTCAGTGAACGCGGCGAACACGTGCTAAAACTCTTTGCCGGGCTGATTGCCCAGTATATTCAGAAAGAGTCGTTGCTTTCTCAACTTCAAGAAGCGAATGCAGCGCTCATCGCCTATTCCTTTACCGACGTTCTCACCGGTTTACCCAACCGCCGCGCCATCTTTGAAGATCTCAACACCCTGTTTTCTTTAGGCCGCCACCTTAAACGCAACGTAATTATCGCTTTTATCGATCTGGATGATTTTAAACGGATTAACGACCTGTACGGGCATGAAGCAGGCGATCAATTCCTCATTGAAGTCGGCAAACGTCTGTCAGATGAAAAGACCGAAGACGAGATTATCGGCCGCCTGGGGGGCGATGAGTTCCTGGTAGCCTGCCTGAGTAAAGCGGAAAATCAGGCTGATGAGGGTCAGATTAACCAGCTCAGGGCACGGCTTCGCGACCGCATTGCCGGCCAATACGGGTTGGGCAGTGTGAGTATTGTGTACCCGGGTGCAAGCCTGGGAGTTGTCGAAGTTGATCCTGCCGGGATGGATCCGGACAGCGCATTACGCGTCGCGGATGTTGCGATGTATCAGGATAAAAAGGGTAAAGGCAAAACGCGCTTTCACGTTTTGGATTAACCCCGTACACTCTACGGCATTCTGAAAACCAAAACAGGTGATGGCATGAGAATAGGGATCCTCTTCCCGGTCGTTATTTTTATAACGGCGGTGGTTTTTTTAGCATGGTTTTTTGTCGGTGGTTACGCGGCTCCGGGAGCATAAATGAGAAAAACCACCCTCATTATGCTGCTCGTCGCCATCGTCGCCGTTGCTGGCACGCAATTTGGCTGGTGGTAACACCGCAACGTAAAAAGGCCGCCATCTGGCAGCCTTTTTTAACGCTTATCAAACTTAGCTTTTGATTTTTCTGTAGATAAACAGAACAACCAGCGCGCCGATCACGGCGACAGCAAAACTGCCGAAGTTGAAACCGTCAACTTTGCCAAACCCGAACAGCGTACTGATCCAGCCGCCGACGACCGCGCCGACAATACCCAGTATCACGGTAACGATAAAACCACCGCCATCTTTGCCCGGCATGATCCACTTCGCCAGAATACCCGCAATAAGCCCAAAGATAATCCAGGATAAAATTCCCATAACTTTCCTCTCTGTATGGTTTTTGTCATTAAATCAACGACACAAAAAGGATAGCACAGGATCCGGGAAAGGAAATTTGTGATTAGTATCACAGCGAGAGAGCGCGCATTTAGTATCCAAAACCGCACCACACGAAATGTGGGGTTGCAACTTAAGATGAGAAAGATTATCTTTCTCAACACTGAATAGTTGAGTTAAACGCTCAGGTATTCAGTACGACATTGCTCACATTGCTTCCAGTATTTTTGCCCACGCTTTAGTGGGCATTTTTTTGCCCGCTTACACGGCGATAAAGGCATAGCGGTTGCGTCCTGCGCGTTTTGCCTGATAGAGCGCCTGGTCAGCCGCAATAATAATGTTCTGCTGGCTGCCTGCAATGTCAACGGCACGTGCGGTTGACACCCCGACGCTGACCGTTACCCGTCCAAAGGGGCTAAAGGCATGCTCAATATGCAGTGAAAATACATTGCGGATGATCGTCTGGGCCAGGCGGATGGCTTCCTGAATATCGGCGTCTGGCAGGATCAGCGCAAACTCTTCGCCGCCATAACGCGCCACAAGCTGGTTGTTGCGGGTGAGGCTCTCTCTGAGGCTATTCCCCAGTAGGGTAAGGCATCGGTCTCCTTCTGGGTGACCGTAGTTATCATTGTATTTTTTGAAATAATCGACATCGACAATGAGGATAGAAATTGGCGTGTCGTTATCCGCACACGTGGCGATTTCAGACAGAATTTTTTCATCAAACGTGCGGCGGTTGAAAAGCCCCGTCAGCGCATCTTCAGAGGCTATTATCTTGAGCTCTTTGTTATCTCTGGTTTTTCTGGACAGATCCGAATAGAGGAAATAAGACGCGACGATAAGCGCCACGGTAAAAATAAGAATGAGTACGGCGAGCTGAATGGCCTGCTTACGCCAGGCTGCAAGTGCTTCTTCTTTACTCACTGCAACGGTGGTAACCAATCCGTAACGTTTGTTTTTCTCAAAAGCGAAAATGCGTTCGACTTTATCAAACCGCGAAACCGAGCTGGCAATCCCTGAATTTTGTACCTTCAGGTATTCTCTGAACAGGGGTGAGTCTGAAACAATCGCGCCAATGTAGTTATTTTTAAACGGATAACGAACCAGCAACACGCCGGATTGTGTCGTGAGGCCAATGACACCAGCATGGCCAATATTAATCTGCCCGTACAGTGCCAGAAAATTTTCGATTCCAAGCGTCACCACGACAACGCCGTTAAAGTCTCCGGTCTGCGTTTCAAGCCGTCGACTGATCGTAATCACCCATTTCCCGTTCGTTCTGCTCACGACCGGCTGGCCAATAAAAATCTGCTGACTTTTATTTTCCTTGTGATAGATAAAAAACGATCTGTCAGCCCCTTTTCGCGGCCCGGAAAAACGTCCGTACAATGCCGTAAAGATGTCACCATTGACATCGTAAATAACCACATTGTTAATCTGGCTAAGAAGATTATCCTGATTTTCTATTATCCGCTGAATATTGGTCGCCTGTTCCGGGGTCATACCATAAATGTCGATCATGTCTGAAATGGTGGTGATCAGCATTTCGCTTTGACGCATGATCCCCTCAGTATAAACATCCAGGGTATGGCTCAGGTTAGCAACGCCGGTATTAATTTGCTGAATTGACTGCTGTCTGGACGTGGTAATTTGGACCGCAAGCGACAACGAGATGATCAACGAGACAATGATGACAGTAATGGTTGTTGTGTAAAAAGTATTTTTCACATGCACGAGCTTTTCCACCTTATCACGCCTGACATCCCTGGCTGACAACTCGTGTCACTGTAACAAAGGTCAGGATAAGAGGAAAATAAATTGCACTTAAGCGCACAATAAGAAGCGGTTATTATTTTGCTTCACTAAAATTTGCGTCAGGGTTATTACGGAGATCCCTGGCACCTGCCGCTCTCCCCCGTGAGTACCAGGCTTGTACCCTGCCCCGGCTGTGTTAAGATTCACCCCATCAGGGAGCTGACAGGATAACCGGAAAATGAAAAAAATCATTGCCGTTGCTATCGTATCAACGATTCTGGTCATTCTGTCTCTGTATGCGGTGAATGGGGTTATCATCAGCCAGCAGAAGGATAAACAGCGTGAGATCGCCCAGACGCTTTTGCACTATTCCGAAGGATTATCCGAAAGCATCGCGCTGGCCCTTAAAGAGGTAACAACCCGAGGCTGCGATCAAACCAGCCTTGATCGCTACAGAAAGCTAAAACTCGACAGCCCCTATTTTTCCGATATCGGTTTTGTTGAAAATGGGCAAGTCGTCTGTACTGCCTTTTGGGGTAAGCTCGCCACTCCAGTCCCTCTACCAACAGAACTCCATAAAACACCAAGAGGCTTTCTGTTAGCGCAGTTTTCGAGAAAAGATTTTTTCACTGGCAACGCGGCAATCTATAATAATGTGATTATTTTCACCTCGCGTTATGCCTACGATAAATTCATGCCGGTTACGGCAAACTATGCGCTGAGTACCACGACGAAAGATTTCGACCGAACTTTTTTCTCGGTTAAGCCAGATGTCATAAAACACCACTGGCCAGATTCAGCGCTATTTACCCTGATCCTGACGCAGTGCAGCACGCGATGGGACATATGCGTTACGGTGAAGCATTACGACGCGGGCCTGGCTTCGCTCCCCGTTGTGGTGTTTATTCTTCTGACGACTATTTTGTGTTTTATCTGGACCGCAATCTCGTTGTTTTTCATGCGCATTTACGAAGATCGCTTCTCACTGGAGCGAACGCTGGTTAAGGCGGTAAAAAACAATTCTATCAGCGTTAACTACCAGCCGATTATACGTATCCAGGATAAAAGCATTGTCGGGGTAGAAGTGCTGTCGAGATGGCGCGATTATCATCGCACCGATGTTTCTCCGGAACTGTTTATTCCTTTAATTAAGAAAATTGGGCTGTACCGACAGTATTATATTAATATTATTGAAAAATCGCTGTCTGAGATCGCACCGCTTGCCATTAAACATCAGCTGATGATTTCGCTAAACGTTGGGCGAACAGAGATTGAAGATGGACAGTTTATCCAGACGTTACGTCGTGAATGTGCATTTAATCACATCCCCCTGTCTTTGATAAAAGTGGAACTTTCAGAAAAAGCGGTATCCAGTGCGGATATTCTGGAAGGGTTTTGTCTGGAGCTGAAAAAACTTGGGGTGAGAATATCGATAGACGATTTCGGCGTGAAAAACTCAAACCTGGACCGACTCTCTCTGCTGGAATATGACGAAATCAAAATCGATAAGTCGCTGGTGGACGGTATCAATGAACATTATAAGCAGAATATTTTTGCTATTTTTTGCGATGCGCTTGCCAGGCTCAACAAAACGCTCGTTTTCGAAGGGGTGGAAAGTGAAACCCAGTATCGTTTTATTGCGGACAGGTATCCTGACGCTCTGATCCAGGGGTGGTACTTCTCAAAATCACTGACACGCAGTGAACTGGCGAAGAAACTTACGATGAGAATGCCCTTGCGGGCTACTCGTTCCCCCACTGATTAAGGAAATTCGCAATATCATCGATGCGTGCCGAGCGGATCCCCGCCTCACTGGCCATTTCCTGCTGGGCTTCCTCACTGATTTCCTCGTTGTTCGTTAACCGCGTCAGCAGCAGCTGGAAATAGTACGCCAGCGCGTCATGCTCTGACTCACTGACTGGCTCAGCGGTTTCCGTCGAATACTCATCGACGATGTCATAATATTTAAGCGGAATATCGTTGTTCATAAACAGTCTCTCGTCTGTCATTTAGCGGGTGATGCACCGAGTATAGCGGACGCATTACGTTGACCAAAGTATTAGATAAGCAGCGCAAGTAAGGCAGCGAGAGCCGGCATAGCCTGAACATAGAGGATTTTTCGACTGGCAGTCGCTGCGCCAAAAATTCCGGCAAGTAGCACGCAGCTCAGGAAAAAGACGGTCACAGGGACACCGCGCTCTCCGAGCCAGAGTCCCCAGAGCAGACCCGCCGCCAGAAAACCGTTATACAGCCCCTGATTCGCAGCCAGTACGCGGGTGTCTCGCGCAAAATCGGGCGTGAGATTGAAAGCCTTGTGCCCGGTTTTGGTGTTCCACAGGAACATCTCCAGCACCAGAATATAGAGATGGATTAACGCAACAATAACGATAAGTACAGTGGCTAACATGAGGCTGTCTCACACAGTCAGTGGCAAAATAAATGCCGTCCCATCGGACGGCATTTTGGTATTAACGAACCAGATGCAGGAAGTGCAAATGTTTTTCGTACTGGTCCAGTATGTCATTGATAAGCTGTTCCTGATTCCAGCCCATCACATCATAGTTCTGACCGCCCTCTTTCAGATACACTTCAGCGCGATAATAGCGGTGTTGCTCTGCCTGTTGCTCGTCATTATCCATAGCGGCAAGAGCAAAAGTTGGCGAATTATAGCCACGTAGCCTCACTTCATAAATAAAGTTCAGCTCATTGCCTAAATCAACTTCAAGCCGGAGACGATCGTCAGCCGCATCATTGATATGACTCAACGTCCCCTGCTTGTTCAGTTCTTCCTGAACCAACGTCATGGCAGGCTGGATAACGTCGTCCATAAACCGTTTCACCAGAGAACGTTTCGGCAGATAGGCAATATTGCGCAACCTTCTCTGCCACGGAATAGGGTTACGTGCGGCAGTCGGCGCAATCGTCGCCATGCTCAGACTTTCACGTTTGGTCAAATCCCGACGCAGGGCTTTTAACAGTCCGTATATTGAGATCAATAAGATCACGGAGAACGGTAATGCGCTCGCTATTGTCACGGTTTGCAGCGCGCTTAGCCCACCCGCAATCAGCAGTGCAATGGCCACAATCCCCATAAGCGAGGCCCAGAAAATTCGTTGCCATACAGGCGTATTAGCGACGCCACCCGATGCCAGCGTATCCACAACCATCGCCCCGGAGTCAGCCGAGGTGACAAAGAAGACAATGACCATCGCCATTGCAATAAATGACAACACTGAGGAAAACGGGAAATGTTCAAGGAAATTAAACAGGGCCAGCGCGACATCCTGCTGGACGGTATTTGCCAGGTCTGTTGCTCCCTGATTCATGATGAGATAAATGGCGCTGTTACCAAACACCGTCATCCACATGAGGGTAAAACCTGCGGGAACAAACAGCACGCCCGTAACAAACTCACGAATTGTCCTGCCACGGGATACGCGCGCGATGAACATACCGACAAACGGCGACCAGGAAAGCCACCATCCCCAGTACAACAGCGTCCAGCCACCAAGCCAGTTGCTTGATTTCGGTTCGTAGGCGTAAAGGTTAAAGGTTTTACTCACTAATTCCGAAAGATAACCGCCGGTATTTTCGACAAAAGATTTCAGTAAAAGTACGGTTGGTCCAAGACACAGCACAAGCGCCAGAAGTAAAACAGCCAGACCCAGATTGAGTTCAGAGAGGATACGTATTCCCTTGTCCAGACCGGACACCACTGAAATCGTCGCTAACCCCGTGATGACCACAATCAGAATGACCTGCACCGTTTCATTGATGGGCACCCCAAAAAGATGGTTCAGACCGGCATTAACCTGCAAAACACCGTAACCCAGCGATGTGGCAACGCCAAAGACCGTCCCTATCACCGCAAAAATATCGACTGCATGGCCGACAGGACCGTAGATGCGATCGCCGATGATGGGATAGAGTGCGGAACGCAGCGTTAATGGCAAACCGTGACGGTAGCTGAAGAATGCCAGAATCAGCGCCACTATGGCATAGATGGCCCATGCATGCAGTCCCCAGTGGAAGAACGTCAGGCGCATGGCTTCTTTCGCTGCGGCTACGGTTTCAGGGGTGCCGACGGGTGGCGAAAGGTAATGCATTACCGGTTCGGCAACGCCAAAGAACATCAGGCCGATCCCCATCCCTGCCGAAAACAGCATCGCAAACCAGGAATGGTAGCTGAAATCAGGCTGGGCATGATCCGGCCCCAGTTTGATATCACCGTAACGCGAAAGACCGAGGAAAGTAACACTCAGTAAAATCAGGGCGACAGCAAGAATGTAGAACCAGCTGGCATTGGTGAATATCTGTTGCTGCAGGAGTTTGAATTTTTTGTCGGCCAGATCCGGGAATACTGCGGCAAAGGCGACAAGAAGGAAAATTAACAAAGCAGATGTGAAGAATACCGCTTTGTTAATCTGGCTTGTAGACTTCTTTGGGATAGTATCATTTTCACTCATAATCAGTTCATTCCATTATCGTAGACCGCCCCGGTTGAGAGGCGTTACCTCTCATAGGGTAGCAAAATTCAACACCCCAGGGGGACAATAATCTGAATGAATGTCAGGGTGATATAAACTGTCCGGTGACGATCGCCGCGTTATCAATAAAGCCTGCGGGGTGGACATCGGGATTTACCGATTTGCAACGTGCCGGCAGCATGCACCAGATCCGCTAACGTACGAACCTGCATTTTATCCATCACCCTGCGTCGATGTACCTTCACCGTAATTTCTGTTATGCCCAGTTCCGATGCGATTTGTTTATTTTGCAAGCCATTAATTGCCAGCTCAAAAATTTGTTTCTCACGTCGCGTCAACGCCTGGTAATTTTTGCACAGTTCAAATAACCGTTGCTGTTCCAGAAAATGGTTTGTCGCGTCGATCAATACCTCATTCACCACGCGCAAAAGTTGTTCAGGTTCGACCGGTTTGGTCAAAAAATCCCGGGCGCCTGCTTTCATTGCCCGTACGCAGGAAGGGATGGAGCCGCTCTTCGTCAGAATGAGTACCGGTATAGCGCATCCACGCACTTTGAGTGCATCCATCACGTCAAAGCCATTCATACGCGGAAGGTTTAATTCAAGGATTAAGCATGAAGGATGATCAACGATGGGAGAGGATAAAAATTCTTCGGCATTACTGAAGTCAAACGTCTGATAGCCCGCGGCTGTTAAGAACTGAACAACAAACGACCGATATGCATCATCATCATCGATAACATAAATAACCTCTTCCATATCAATTTCTCCTGATTAAATCTTTCAGGGACATAATACGAACAGTTGCGTCCATTCCCAAAGTATTTATGACTGCTAACGTCATGCCGGATAACATTTCCACACCGTTCGCTTTCGAGAGCGAATAACGCTGATGCGCTCACATAGCCATTTCTGTCAGAAGCTATAGTCTCGCTTTCGCTTATTTCCCGGGAATGTTCTGAGTATGAATTTTTTTATGAAATTTCCGTGGTAGTCGTGATACCGGTTTCACACAAAATAAAAACGGGAGCCAGCAAGCTCCCGTTCTTGTTTAACCCAGAATCTGGATTACATATTCGCGATAATCGCGTCACCAAACTCTGAACATTTCAGCAGCTTAGCGCCTTCCATCAGACGTTCGAAGTCGTAGGTTACGGTTTTCGCGTTAATCGCGCCTTCCATACCTTTAACGATCAGGTCTGCGGCTTCGAACCATTCCATATGACGCAGCATCATCTCTGCGGACAGGATGATAGAGCCTGGGTTCACTTTGTCCTGGCCTGCGTATTTTGGTGCAGTACCGTGGGTTGCTTCGAACAGGGCGCATTCGTCACCGATGTTCGCGCCTGGGGCGATACCGATACCGCCAACCTGTGCAGCCAGGGCGTCGGAGATGTAGTCACCGTTCAGGTTCATACAGGCGATCACGTCGTATTCCGCTGGACGCAGCAGGATCTGCTGCAGGAACGCATCGGCGATAACATCTTTAATGATGATCTCTTTCCCGGTGTTCGGGTTCTTGATCTTCTGCCATGGGCCGCCGTCGATCAGCTCACCGCCGAACTCTTCTTGCGCCAACTGGTAACCCCAGTCTTTGAACGCGCCTTCGGTGAACTTCATGATGTTGCCTTTGTGAACCAGGGTCACAGAGTCACGGTCGTTGGTGATCGCGTATTCAATTGCTGCGCGCACCAGACGTTTGGTCCCTTCTTCGGAGCACGGCTTGATGCCGATACCGCAATGCTCAGGGAAGCGAATTTTCTTCACGCCCATCTCTTCGCGCAGGAATTTAATCACTTTTTCTGCGTCAGCAGAGTCAGCTTTCCATTCGATACCCGCGTAGATGTCTTCTGAGTTTTCGCGGAAGATAACCATATCGGTCAGCTCAGGGTGCTTAACCGGGCTTGGGGTGCCCTGATAGTAACGAACCGGACGCAGACACACGTACAGGTCCAGCTCCTGACGCAGTGCCACGTTCAGGGAACGGATACCGCCGCCAACTGGCGTCGTCAGTGGGCCTTTGATAGCAACGCGGTAGTCGCGGATCAGGTCCAGCGTTTCTGCTGGCAGCCAAACGTCCTGGCCATAAACTTGAGTAGATTTTTCACCGGTGTAAATTTCCATCCAGGAAATTTTACGCTCGCCTTTGTAGGCTTTCTCAACAGCGGCATCAACCACTTTAAGCATTACCGGGGTAACGTCTACACCGATACCATCACCTTCGATGAATGGAATGATCGGATTGTGAGGAACGTTAATCTTGCCGTTTTGCAGGGTGATCTTTTTACCTTCCGCCGGAACAACTACTTTGCTTTCCATTAACCTCTCCTTCGAGCGCTTCTGGTTGTTACTGATCTTATGTTAATAAATTGTAATGAGCCCTTCGATAGTACCTGATTGTCCTGCGCCATGAAAGGTCTTCGTTATTAGGCTATAATGCGGCAATTGATAACGCCTGAAAATACCATGAAGAAAACTTCTTTTACAAAACACCGGGTTGAGCGATTCAGCTCACGACAAGCCGCCAGAAGACCGCAAGAAAGCCAGCCAAAGCGGGTTATTTTGTTCAATAAACCCTACGATGTGTTGCCGCAGTTTACCGACGAAGCCGGGCGCAGCACGTTAAAGGATTACATTCCTGTTCAGGGCGTTTATGCCGCGGGTCGTCTGGACCGCGATAGCGAAGGTCTGCTGGTCTTAACCAACGACGGAGCCCTACAGGCAAAACTCACGCAGCCCGGAAAACGCACCGGCAAAATTTACTTTGTGCAGGTGGAAGGTGAGCCGGATGAAGAGGCGCTCGCCGCACTCCGCAACGGCGTGACGTTAAACGATGGCCCCACCCTGCCCGCAGGTATTGAACGCGTGAATGAACCGGAGTGGCTGTGGCCGCGCAACCCGCCCATTCGCGAGCGCAAATCTATTCCCACCAGCTGGCTCAAAATCACCCTTTATGAAGGCCGCAACCGTCAGGTTCGGCGCATGACCGCCCACGTGGGCTTCCCTACCCTGCGCCTGATTCGCTATGCCATGGGCAGTTACACCCTGGATTCCCTGGCTAACGGTGAATGGCGGGACGTTGCCCCTTAAGGAGTCAATATGTTTAAACCTCATGTCACGGTCGCCTGTGTGGTTCACGCGCAGGGGAAATTCCTGGTTGTAGAAGAGAGCATTAACGGCAAAGCGCTGTGGAATCAGCCAGCCGGGCATCTGGAAGCCAATGAAACCTTATTACAGGCCGCAAAACGTGAACTCTGGGAAGAGACGGGCATCCGCGCGGAGCCTCAGCACTTCATTCGTATGCATCAGTGGATTGCGCCTGATAAAACGCCCTTCCTGCGTTTTTTATTTGCCGTCGAGCTTAGCGAAACGTGCGCCACTGAGCCTCACGACGATGATATCGATCGCTGCCTGTGGGTCACCGCCGACGAGATCCTGAACGCGCCAAACCTGCGCTCGCCGCTGGTTGCCGAAAGCATCCGCTGCTGGCAGTCAGGCGCACGCTTGCCGCTGGAGGTCATCGCAGAATTTAACTGGCCGTTTACAGAGGGTGTCAATGGTGGGGGGGCGTGATAGAATACGCCGCCTTGAAGTTCAATGTCGTGAGTATTCCATGTCAGATAACAGCCAGAAAAAAGTGATCGTCGGCATGTCCGGCGGTGTCGATTCCTCCGTTTCCGCCTACCTGTTGCAACAACAGGGCTATAAGGTGGAGGGCCTGTTCATGAAGAACTGGGAGGAAGATGATGGCGAGGAATATTGCACTGCCGCTGCGGATCTCGCCGATGCGCAGGCCGTGTGCGACAAGCTCGGCATAGAACTGCACACCGTTAACTTTGCCGCAGAATACTGGGATAACGTGTTTGAGCTTTTCCTGGAAGAGTACAAAGCGGGCCGTACCCCAAACCCGGATATTCTGTGCAACAAAGAGATCAAATTTAAAGCCTTCCTCGAATTCGCGGCGGAAGATCTGGGCGCAGACTATATTGCGACCGGTCACTACGTGCGTCGCGCCGATGTGAACGGCAAAAGCCAGCTGCTGCGCGGTCTGGACGGTAATAAAGATCAGAGCTATTTCCTTTATACGTTAAGCCATGAACAGATTGCACAAAGCCTGTTCCCGGTTGGCGAGCTGGAAAAGCCAGAAGTCCGTAAAATTGCTGAAGAGCTGGATCTGATCACCGCGAAGAAAAAAGACTCCACCGGTATCTGCTTTATTGGCGAGCGCAAATTCCGCGATTTCCTTGGTCGCTACCTGCCTGCGCAGCCGGGCAAAATTGTCACCGTCGATGGCGACGAAATTGGCCAGCATCAGGGGCTGATGTACCATACCCTCGGCCAGCGTAAAGGCCTGGGTATCGGCGGTACCAAAGACGGTAGCGAAGATCCGTGGTACGTGGTCGACAAAGATGTCGAAAACAATATTCTGATCGTCGCTCAGGGGCACGACCATCCGCGTCTGATGTCCGTTGGCCTGATCGCGCAACAGTTGCACTGGGTCGACCGTGAACCGCTCAAAGGTACCCTGCGCTGCACGGTAAAAACACGCTACCGTCAGACGGATATCCCCTGCACCATTACCGCGCTGGATGACGATCGCATTGACGTGCGTTTTGACGAGCCAGTTGCAGCCGTCACGCCGGGCCAGTCCGCCGTCTTCTACAGCGGTGATATCTGCCTGGGTGGTGGGATCATAGAACAGCGCCTGCCGCTGCCGGCCGTTTAACCCGATTGCACACATAAAGGAGAACGTGTGGCGAAGAACTATTATGACATCACCCTGGCACTGGCAGGAATTTGTCAGTCAGCCCGTCTGGTGCAACAGCTGGCGCATCAGGGTCATTGTGACGCCGACGCGCTGCACGTTTCGCTCAACAGCGTTATCGATCTCAGCCCTGGTTCAACCCTGGGTGTCTTTGGTGGCAGCGAAACCAATCTTCGTCTCGGTCTTGAAACCTTGCTTGGCGTGCTTAATGCCAGCAGCCGTCAGGGATTAAACGCGGAGCTTACCCGTTATACATTAAGCCTGATGGTGCTGGAACGTAAACTCAGCGCAGCGAAAGGCGCGCTGAATACGTTGGGTGACCGCATTGCCGGATTGCAGCGTCAGCTCGACCATTTTGATCTGCAGTCTGAAACGCTGTTGAGCGCCATGGCCGGTATTTATGTTGATGTCATCAGCCCGCTGGGCCCGCGTATCCAGGTCACCGGTTCACCTGCCGTACTACAAAGCCCGCAGGTTCAGGCAAAAGTACGCGCCTCGCTGCTGGCCGGTATCCGTGCCGCCGTGCTGTGGCATCAGGTTGGCGGTGGCCGCCTGCAGTTAATGTTTTCTCGTAATCGCCTGACGACTCAGGCAAAACAAATTCTTGCTCATTGTTAACCTCCCGGAGTTGCGAATTATGGAATTATCCTCACTGACCGCCGTATCCCCTGTCGATGGACGCTACGGCGATAAAGTCAGCGCGCTGCGCGGGATCTTCAGCGAATATGGCCTGCTGAAGTTCCGTGTTCAGGTTGAAGTACGCTGGCTGCAAAAGCTGGCCGCCCAGGCAGCAATCAAGGAAGTTCCTGCTTTTGACGCCCAGGCAAACGATTACCTTGATAAAATCGTTGCTGACTTCAATGAAGAAGATGCTGCTCGCATCAAGACCATTGAACGTACCACCAACCACGACGTAAAAGCGGTTGAGTACTTCCTGAAAGAGAAAGTGGCAAGCGTTCCGGCGCTGCACGCGGTGTCTGAATTCATTCACTTCGCCTGTACTTCTGAAGACATCAATAACCTGTCTCACGCATTGATGCTCTCTACCGCGCGCAAAGAGGTGGTTCTGCCTTACTGGCGTAAAATCATTGACGCGGTGAAAGCGTTGTCTGTGGAATACCGCGACATTCCCCTGCTCTCCCGTACCCATGGTCAGCCCGCTACGCCATCGACGATGGGTAAAGAGATGGCTAACGTGGCATACCGTATGGAGCGTCAGTATCGTCAACTGGAACAGATTGAGATCCTCGGTAAAATCAATGGTGCGGTAGGTAACTACAACGCCCATATCGCCGCTTACCCGGAAGTGGACTGGCATCAGTTCAGTGAAGAGTTCGTGACCTCCCTGGGAATTCAGTGGAACCCGTACACCACTCAGATTGAGCCGCACGACTATATCGCCGAGCTGTTCGACTGTATCGCCCGCTTCAACACCATTCTGATCGACTTCGACCGTGACGTGTGGGGTTATATCGCGCTGAACCACTTCAAGCAGAAGACCATCGCCGGTGAAATCGGCTCTTCAACCATGCCGCACAAAGTGAACCCGATTGACTTCGAAAACTCCGAAGGCAACCTGGGTCTGGCCAACGCCGTGTTGCAGCATATGGCGAGCAAACTGCCGGTTTCCCGCTGGCAGCGCGACCTGACCGACTCCACCGTGCTGCGTAACCTGGGCGTGGGGATTGGCTATGCGCTGATCGCCTATCAGTCCACCCTGAAAGGGGTGAGCAAGCTGGAAGTGAACCGCGATCGTCTGCTGGACGAGCTGGACCACAACTGGGAAGTGCTGGCCGAGCCGATCCAGACCGTGATGCGTCGTTACGGCATCGAAAAACCGTATGAAAAACTGAAAGAGCTGACCCGTGGTAAACGTGTCGATGCGGAAGGTATGAAACAGTTTATCGATAGCCTCGCATTGCCGGAAGCGGAAAAAACCCGCCTGAAAGAGATGACACCAGCGAATTACATTGGCCGCGCCATCACCATGGTCGACGAGCTGAAGTAATCTCCCCCGCCCCCTTTTCGCCCGAAAAGGGGGCTGCTTTTTCCCCGGTTTACTCAATGTTTATCCCCACAACAACATAATCAGCGTTAAACTATTCATACTATTAATTCTGGGAGAAAGATGATGCGCGTACTGGTTGTTGAGGATAACGCATTGCTACGTCATCACCTGAAGGTTCAGCTTCAGGAGATGGGACATCAGGTGGATGATGCGGAAGATGCAAAAGAAGCCGATTATTATCTCAATGAACACCTGCCGGATATCGCCATCGTTGATCTCGGGTTACCTGACGAAGACGGACTGTCATTGATTCGCCGCTGGCGCAGCCACGATGTCTCCCTTCCTGTCCTGGTGCTGACCGCGCGTGAAGGCTGGCAGGACAAAGTGGAAGTGCTCAGTGCCGGTGCCGATGATTACGTCACCAAACCGTTTCATATTGAAGAAGTGGCGGCACGCATGCAGGCACTGTTACGCCGCAACAGCGGGCTCGCCTCCCAGGTGATTTCCCTTCCACCTTTCCAGGTGGATCTCTCCCGTCGGGAATTCTCAATCAACAATGAAGTCATCAAACTGACGGCCTTCGAATACACCATCATGGAAACGCTGATCCGTAACAACGGTAAAGTGGTGAGCAAAGACTCCTTAATGCTCCAGCTTTACCCGGATGCCGAACTGCGTGAGAGTCACACCATTGATGTGCTGATGGGCCGTTTGCGTAAGAAGATTCAGGCGCAGTATCCGCATGATGTGATCACAACCGTGCGCGGTCAGGGCTACCTGTTCGAATTACGCTAAATGAAACGACTAATGCGGCACATTATGCCCCTTTCACTGCGGGTTCGTTTTTTGCTGGCCACAGCCGCTGTTGTGCTGGTGCTGTCGCTTTCTTACGGCATGGTGGCGCTGGTTGGTTACAGCGTCAGCTTTGATAAAACGACCTTTCGTCTGCTGCGCGGTGAGAGCAACCTGTTTTATACCCTCGCAAAGTGGGAAAACAACCAGATCAGCGTCGAAATGCCGGAGAATCTTAACCAGCAGAGTCCCACGCTGGCGCTGATTTACAATGAAAAAGGGAAACTGCTGTGGGCACAGCGTGATGTTCCCTGGCTGGTGAAAAGCATCCGCCCGGAATGGCTTAAAACCAACGGATTTCATGAAATTGAAGCCGATCTGAATACCACCAGCAGCCTGCTGCGCGAAGATCGCTCTCTGCAAAAAAAGCTGAATGAGATCCGCGCCGATGACGCCGAAACAGAAATGACCCACTCCGTCGCCATCAACCTCTATCCCGCCACGCCTGACATGCCGCAGCTGACCATCGTGGTGGTGGATACCATCCCCGTCGAGCTTAAACGCTCTTATCGGGTCTGGGGCTGGTTCGTCTACGTGCTGGCTGCCAATCTGCTGCTGGTCATACCGCTGCTGTGGATTGCCGCCTGGTGGAGTTTGCGCCCGATTGAATCGCTGGCGAAAGAGGTTCGCGAGCTGGAGGAGCATCATCGCGAGAAGCTTAATCCTGAGACAACGCGTGAGCTAACAAGTCTGGTGCGTAACCTTAACCGCCTGCTGAAAAGTGAACGCGAGCGCTACGATAAATACCGCACCACGTTGACTGACCTCACTCACAGCCTGAAGACCCCGCTAGCCGTCATGCAAAGCACCCTGCGATCCATGCGCAGCTCCAGAATGAGCGTCGATGATGCCGAGCCGGTGATGCTTGAGCAGATCAGTCGTATTTCGCAGCAAATTGGCTACTATCTTCATCGCGCCAGCATGCGTTCCGGCAGCGCCCTGCTGAGCCGGGAGCTGCACCCCGTGGCACCACTGCTGGATAACCTGACCTCTGCGCTGAATAAGGTGTATCAGCGTAAAGGGGTGAACATCAGTCTCGATATCTCTCCTGAAATCAGTTTCGTCGGCGAAAAGAATGATTTCATGGAGGTGATGGGTAACCTGCTCGATAACGCCTGTAAATATTGTCTGGAGTTCGTGGAGGTTTCCGCCCGTCAGACGGACAACGAGCTGCACATCATTGTTGAGGACGATGGCCCGGGGATCCCGCGAAACAAACGTGACGTGGTATTTGATCGCGGTCAGCGTGCGGATACATTGCGTCCCGGCCAGGGGGTGGGGTTGTCCGTCGCACGCGAGATTGTCGACCAGTACGACGGCAAAATCGAAACCGGTGAAAGTTTACTTGGCGGTGCCAGAATGGAAGTGATTTTTGGCCGTCAGCAGCCCACATCGAACGATAGTTAGCCCGTTATGTGAAAAATGCGCGGATCTCGCACCCAGGCTTCTGCGCTTCCGTTATAATCCGACTCAGTAAGAGCCTGCGGAATAAAAAAATATGGATTATCACTTAGCACTGAACTGGCCCGAGTTTATTGAACGCTACTGGCAGAAACGCCCGGTAGTTCTTAAGCGCGGGTTCAGCAATTTTGTCGACCCTATCTCGCCTGATGAACTGGCTGGCCTGGCCATGGAAAACGAAGTCGACAGCCGCCTGGTGAGCCACCAGGATGGAAAATGGCAGGTCAGCCATGGTCCTTTCGAAAGCTACGATCACCTCGGTGAAAATAACTGGTCATTACTGGTGCAGGCGGTCAACCACTGGCACGAGCCGACGGCAGCCTTAATGCGCCCATTCCGCGCCCTGCCCGACTGGCGAATGGACGATCTGATGATCTCCTTCTCCGTGCCAGGGGGCGGCGTTGGCCCACATCTGGATCAGTACGATGTGTTTATCATTCAGGGGACCGGCCGCCGTCGCTGGCGCGTGGGTGAAAAAGTGCCGATGAAACAGCACTGCCCGCATCCTGACCTGCTTCAGGTGGATCCGTTTGACGGGATCATCGACGAAGAGCTGGAGCCGGGAGATATTCTTTATATTCCGCCAGGATTCCCGCATGAAGGCTACTCGCTGGAAAACTCCCTCAACTATTCTGTCGGATTCCGCGCGCCAAGTGGTCGTGAGATGATCAGCGGTTTTGCCGATTACGTTCTGCAACGCGAGCTGGGCAGCCATCGCTACAGCGATCCGGATGTGCCTTCCCGCGAGCATCCGGCAGACATTCTGCCAGCAGAACTGGATAAGCTGCGCGGCATGATGCTGGATCTGATCAACGAGCCGGAACATTTCAGACAGTGGTTTGGTGAATTTATCAGCCAGTCACGTCACGAACTGGATGTGGCACCTCCGGAGCCGCCGTACCAGGCCGACGAGATTTATGATGCGCTGCAGCAGGGTGACAAGCTGGTTCGCCTGGGTGGGTTACGCGTGCTGCGCATCGGTGAAGATGTCTTCGTCAACGGCGAGAAGCTGGATTCTCCGCATCGCCCGGCGCTGGAAGCCATCGCCAGCCATCTGGTACTGACTGCCGATACCTTTGGCGACGCCCTGGAAGATCCCTCTTTCCTCGCCATGCTTGCCGCGCTGGTCAACAGCGGGTATTGGTTCTTTGAGGACTGAGTTGTAATGTATTGCCGGGTGGCGCTGCGCTTACCCGGCGTTTTTACTTCCACTCCCCCGCCGCAAAATCCACAATCTCCGCGGCCCAATCCGCCGGATACAACCCTTCCCGTACATCCCGATGAAACGTTGAAAACGGCCAGTCGACGACCTTACCAACGTACCCATGTTTTACTGGGTTGAGGTAGATGTAATCCATATGTCGGCGGTAATCATTGTCGTTGCGGATGGTATGTTCCCAGAAACGCGCCTGCCAGATGTGGCGCATTTCAATGTTTCGTGAGAACGTTTTTTTGATGTCACGCCAGCGCCCGGAAAAATCGCTGTCACCTTCCGGCAAGGTCCAGATACAGTGCATATGTTCAGGAAGGATCACCCAGCCATTAATCGTAAAGGGCTTTGATCGTTTCACCGATGAGGTGGCCTGGCGGAGGCTATCAATATGGCGGGTAAGTAAATCGCTCTGCCGGTTTTGCAGGTTGACGGTAAAAAACCAGGTGCCGCCGGGGACGTAATGGCGACGGTAGTTTGACATGGGCACTCCTTGCCTTTATGCCCGGTGGCGCTGCGCTTACCGGGCCTACGATCCGAATGTAGGCCGGGTAAGGCGAAGCCGCCACCCGGCTTAATGTGGCTAACGCTTCGCGGTTAACTCCGCAATCCGCACAATCACCTTCACCGCTTTTTCCATTCCTTCCAGCGTCACAAATTCATGCTTACCGTGGTAGTTGTATCCCCCGGTAAAGAGATTCGGGCACGGCAATCCCATGAAGGACAGTTGCGAACCGTCGGTGCCGCCGCGAATCGGCTTCAGCACCGGTTCAATATCGCAGTCGCGCATGGCCTGCTGGGCGATATCCAGGATATGCGGATGCTCCATAACCTTCTCGCGCATATTGTAGTAGCTGTCTTCAATAATCAGCTCAATATAGCAGTCCGGGTGTAGCCCCTTACCCACCTTCTTCGCGATTTCCATCATCTTACGCTTGCGTGCTTCGAACGCTTTACGGTCAAAGTCACGCACGATGTAGTGCATCTGCGCGCTGTCCACCGTGCCTTTGATGCTGGTCAGGTGATAAAAACCTTCATAACCTTCGGTCTGCTCCGGGCTCTCATTCGCCGGGACTTCCGCATGAATACGGGACGCCAGCGACAGCGCATTCACCATCACACCTTTGGCGGAGCCAGGATGCACATTATTACCCACAATTTTGATGGTCACGGATGCAGCATTGAAGTTTTCAAATTCCAGTTCGCCCACGCCACCGCCGTCCACGGTATAGGCCCACTGCGCGTTAAAGGCCCCGACATCAAAATGTTTCGCCCCCTTGCCCACCTCTTCATCCGGCGTAAAGGCCACACGGATATCACCGTGCGGAATATTTTTTCCTTTCAGCACCGCCAGTGCCGTCATGATCTCCGCGATACCCGCTTTGTCATCCGCCCCCAGCAGCGTTTTGCCATCCGTGGTGATCAGCGTCTGCCCAAGGAGCTGGTGCAGCACCGGGAACATTACCGGCGAAAGCACTTCGTCACCTATTCCCAGCGCAATGTCACCGCCACGGTAGTTTTCCACAATCTGCGGATTAACATGTTTACCGCTAAAATCCGGAGAGGTGTCGACATGGGAGATAAAGCCAATCGCCGGAATATCACCGGGGACGTTGGCAGGCAGCGTTCCCATCACAGTGCCTTTTTCGCTCAGGGTGACATTGACCAGCCCCATGGCCTCAAGCTGCTCTTTGAGCAGGTTTAATAACTTCCACTGGCCTTCGGTGCTTGGCACCTGGCGGACACCCGGTTTAGATTGGGTATCCAGCGAAACGTACTGTAAAAAACGCTCAAGTAATTTATCCATGCAGTCACCCTCACTTTTTGTGACAACATTATCAATAAGCATCAAAACGCAAATATTGCGTCAGGTCACTTTTATCCCGCAAACGAGAATATTTTCCGTTTATATCGTGTACGTCAGTAAATGTAGCTTATGAATCAGTGACAAGGATTGGCGATTACAGTGGTTTGCCGTAGAATGTCCGCCCTCATTACGAGTCACCAAGGTGGTTACACACAAACCCCGCTTCGGTCTGCTGCCCGGAGCGTCTATATGGGACAGCGCAAAAATTGAATACTCAATCCCGTTCACGTTCACCGCTGGTGCAACTGGAACGAATTCGTAAAAGTTTTGATGGTAAAGATGTCATTTCCGACCTCAACCTGACCATCAATGATGGTGAGTTCCTCACGCTGCTTGGCCCTTCTGGCTGCGGCAAGACAACCGTACTGCGCCTTATCGCCGGGCTGGAAAGCGTCGATAGCGGCCATATCCACCTTGAAAAGCAGGACATTACCCAGGTCCCCGCTGAAGATCGTCACGTTAACACCGTCTTTCAAAGCTATGCTTTGTTCCCGCACATGACCGTGTTTGAAAACGTTGCGTTTGGTCTGCGGATGCAAAAAACACCGGCCAGCGAGATCCCGCCGCGCGTGACCGAGGCACTACGGATGGTACAGCTGGAGGAGTTTGCTCAACGCAAGCCGCATCAGCTGTCTGGTGGTCAACAGCAACGTGTGGCCATCGCCCGTGCGGTGGTCAACAAACCGCGTCTGCTTCTGCTGGATGAGTCCCTCTCCGCGCTGGACTACAAACTGCGCAAGCAGATGCAGAACGAGCTTAAGGCCCTGCAGCGTAAGTTGGGCATCACCTTCGTCTTTGTGACGCATGACCAGGAAGAAGCGCTCACCATGTCCGACCGTATCGTGGTGATGCGTGATGGCAAAATCGAGCAGGACGGCACGCCGCGCGAAATCTACGAAGAGCCGAAAAACCTGTTTGTGGCCAGCTTCATTGGCGAGATCAATATCTTCAACGCCACGGTTATCGAGCGTCTGGATGAGCAGCGCGTTCGGGCGAATGTCGAAGGCCGCGAGTGCAATATCACCGTTAACTTTGCCGTTGAGAAGGGACAAAAGCTCAACGTGCTGTTACGCCCGGAAGATCTGCGCGTCGAGGAGATCCACGGCAATGCGCAAGCCGAAGGATTGATCGGCTATATCCGCGAGCGTAATTACAAGGGGATGACGCTGGAATCCGTTGTCGAACTGGAAAACGGTAAGATGGTGATGGTCAGCGAGTTCTTTAACGAGGACGACCCGGACTTCGATCATTCGCTCGATCAGAAAATGGTAATTAACTGGGTAGAAAGCTGGGAGGTTGTGCTGGCTGATGAAGAACACAAGTAAATTCCAGAATGTGGTGATTGCCACGATCGTCGGTTGGCTTGTGTTGTTTGTCTTTTTACCCAACCTGATGATCATCGCCACCAGCTTCCTGACCCGCGACGATGCCCACTTTGTGGCGCTGGTCTTTACGCTGGATAACTACTCACGTTTGCTCGATCCGCTCTACTTTGATGTGCTGCTGCACTCATTGAATATGGCGCTGATCGCCACCGTTGCCTGCCTGGTGCTGGGGTATCCCTTCGCGTGGTTCCTGGCGCGTCTGCCGCAAAAAATCCGCCCGCTGCTGCTCTTTTTACTGATTGTGCCTTTCTGGACCAACTCCTTAATTCGCATCTACGGGCTGAAAATTTTCCTCAGCACCAAAGGCTATCTGAACGAGTTTCTGCTGTGGCTGGGGGTGATTGATACGCCAATCCGCATTATGTTTACCCCGGGTGCGGTGATTATTGGTCTGGTCTATATCCTGCTGCCGTTTATGGTGATGCCGCTCTACTCCAGCATTGAGAAGCTGGATAAACCGCTGCTGGAAGCGGCCAAAGATCTGGGGGCGAATAAGCTGCAGACCTTTTTCCGCATTATCATTCCGCTGACGATGCCCGGCATTATCGCGGGCTGTCTGCTGGTGATGCTTCCGGCGATGGGCTTGTTCTACGTCTCTGACCTGATGGGCGGTGCGAAAAACCTGCTGATCGGAAACGTGATTAAGAGCCAGTTCCTTAACATTCGCGACTGGCCGTTCGGCTCCGCCACCAGCATTACGCTGACGGTGGTGATGGGTCTGATGCTGCTGGTTTACTGGCGCGCTTCACGGCTGCTGAATAAGAAGGTGGAACTCGAATGATCGGTCGACTGCTTCGCGGCGGTTTTATGACCGCCATTTACGCTTACCTGTATATTCCGATTATCATATTGATCGTGAACTCGTTTAACAGTTCACGCTTCGGGATCAACTGGCAGGGCTTTACCACTAACTGGTACAGCCTGCTGATGAACAACGACAGCCTGCTCCAGGCCGCGCAGCACTCATTAACGATGGCGATTTTTTCAGCAACGTTCGCCACGCTGATTGGTTCTCTCACCGCCGTGGCACTGTATCGCTACCGCTTTCGCGGTAAACCGTTCGTCAGCGGCATGCTGTTTGTGGTGATGATGTCACCGGATATCGTCATGGCGATTTCTCTGCTGGTACTGTTTATGCTGCTGGGTGTCCAGCTCGGCTTCTGGTCGCTGCTGTTTTCCCACATCACCTTCTGCCTGCCATTTGTGGTGGTGACGGTCTATGCACGCCTGAAAGGCTTTGATGTGCGTATGCTGGAGGCCGCGAAAGATCTCGGCGCCAGCGAGATGACCATTTTGCGCAAAATTATCCTGCCGCTGGCGATGCCCGCCGTCGCGGCCGGGTGGCTGCTCAGCTTCACCCTGTCGATGGATGACGTTGTGGTCTCCTCTTTCGTGACCGGGCCGAGCTATGAAATTCTGCCGTTGAAAATCTATTCGATGGTGAAAGTCGGCGTCTCGCCTGAGGTGAACGCGCTGGCGACCATACTGTTAGTGTTCTCTCTGGTACTGGTGATTGCCAGCCAGATTATTGCTCGTGATAAAACAAAATCTCAGGGGACAATGAAATGAAAAAAATGCTTGCCGCTGCGGCACTGGTGCTCGGAATGGGCGTCGCGCACGCTGATGACAGCAAAACGCTCTACTTCTATAACTGGACTGAGTATGTGCCGCCGGGTCTGCTGGAGCAGTTCACCAAAGAGACGGGCATTAAGGTCATCTACTCTACCTACGAGTCCAATGAAACCATGTACGCCAAGCTTAAAACGTACAAGGACGGCGCGTACGATCTGGTGGTGCCATCGACCTACTTCGTCGACAAGATGCGTAAAGAGGGCATGATCCAGAAGATCGACAAGTCGAAGCTGACCAACTTCAACAACCTCGATCCGCAGATGCTCAACAAACCGTTCGATCCGAACAACGACTACTCCATTCCGTACATCTGGGGTGCGACCGCCATCGGGGTTAACAGCGAAGCAATCGATCCTAAAACCGTCACCCAGTGGGCCGACCTGTGGAAGCCTGAATACAAAGGCAGCCTGCTGTTAACCGACGATGCCCGTGAAGTGTTCCAGGTGGCGCTGCGCAAGCTGGGTTACTCGGGCAACACAACGGACCCGAAAGAGATTGAAGCGGCCTATAACGAGCTGAAAAAACTGATGCCTAACGTGGCGGCGTTCAACTCCGATAACCCGGCGAATCCGTACATGGAAGGGGAAGTGAATCTCGGCATGGTGTGGAACGGCTCTGCATGGGTTGCGCGTCAGGCCGGTACGCCGCTGGAGGTTGTCTGGCCGAAAGAAGGCGGTATCTTCTGGATGGACAGCCTGGCTATTCCCGCGAATGCGAAAAACGTTGACGGTGCCCTGAAGCTCATTAACTTCCTGCTGCGCCCGGACGTGGCGAAGCAGGTTGCCGAGACTATTGGCTACCCGACGCCAAACCTGGCCGCCCGCAAGCTGCTGAAGCCTGAAGTGGCGAATGATAAGTCCCTCTACCCGGATGCCGACACCATCAGCAAAGGTGAATGGCAAAACGATGTCGGCGACGCGAGCCGTCTGTATGAAGAGTATTACCAGAAATTAAAAGCCGGCCGATAAGGGCCGCAGTCTGGCTCCTCACGTCGCCACGCCGTGAGGGGCCTTAACCCGCCGCATTTTCCCCCGCCCAGATCGTCGCCATTCTCATGGCATCCACAACGTCGTCATCCGACAGCCCAAGACCGTTCGCTATCCTGGCCGCCTCCTCCCACTCCTGCTGTTCATAGTGGCGGCACAGCGTCACCATATCGGCTAACACGCCTTCCTGATGACACAGGGCCTGGCTGACAGCCTGCGGCACCGCAATTTGCTTCATCAACTCCGCCATTGGCAATTCAAGCAAGGTATCAAGCAGAGAGAACAGGCCACACATAAACGCGTTTTCCGCGAGCCCCGGCGCAGGCATCTTCTCAGCAATCAGCTCACAGAATTTGCCCCGCATCATGCTCAGAGGATACAGCTCGTCGACGGTGTCGTTGCCGGCACTGGCCAGCACCACCACCGCAACAAAGCGTCGCAGCTGATTTTCCCCCAGATACCTGAGGACTTCGCTGAGCGTTAACTTGCTAAAATTGCAGGCACCGACGTGTTTAAACGCCGTGTGTTTCATATAACGCATGATTTTATAGGACAAGGTGAGATCGGTTTTTATTAACGACTCGATGATCCGAAAATCAGGTTTATTCCGCCCTACTTCCATCTGCAGGCGGAAAATCGCCAGTTGATTTTGTGATAAGCGCTTATATTTAATCACTTCAGGGCGACAGAAAAAGTAACCCTGAAAAAGCGAAAAACCGGCATCACGATAGCGTTTGAATTCCTCTTTAGTCTCAACTTTTTCAGCGAGATACTTTATATGGTGGGTCAGGCTTTTACGTGTACGCAGGTAATCCTGAATTTGCGCTAAGGTATAATTTCTGACATCAAATTTAAGTACAGAAATATAGGGTAAAAAGCGATCCCATTCCGGCGCGAGGGTAAAATCATCAAGCGCAAAGCGATATCCGTGCGCATTCATCTCTTTCACGGCCTGCAATAATGCCTCGCCGGGAACGGCATCTTCAAGGATCTCAATGACCACGCTCTCCTTGTCCAGCGCCTCACCGCTGCGGTCGATGACCATTCTGGATGGAAAGTTGATAAACAAGGTCTGTGTCCCGGCGATACGCTGAGACGGTACAGATAAAAAATGGTCGGATATCATTCTGGATGTTGCATATTCTGCCGATACATCCGGAAAACGGTTTGCCATCCCATCCCTGAAAAGCAGTTCATAAGCTACCGTATTCATATCCGGGTTAAAAATGGGTTGTCTCGCAATAAATCCGTACATATCCCATCCTCCTTATCGACGTTATATTTATTAGCATCCTCTTTCTACACCACGATAACGAGCATTATTAAGCACTATTTTGATTGAATGCACAAAATAATAGCATCCACACTAATTAACAGGGCTTATATTCTGGTTTAGTAAACATCATTAATGGTAATTTCAGCGGACGAGTTTATAAAAAAAAGCACCCGCTGAATGGGTGCCTTTTTATACTGTCGCTATTACAGACCTTTGAGCAGCTTGTCGACGAACTCGGGTACGACCTCGCTTGCCAGCCCATAGTGCTTCTCTTCAAATTCGCTTCCCACCTGGCTGGGTTCGAGGTTCAGCTCTACGGTATGCGCACCGTGCAGACGCGCTTCGTGAACAAACCCCGCCGCCGGATAGACATGCCCTGAGGTACCGATGGCGATAAACACATCTGCCATGGCCAGCGCGCTGTAAATCTCATCCATCCCCAGCGGCATTTCACCAAACCAGACCACATGCGGACGCAGACGCGAAGGGAACTGGCAGCAGTGACATTTATCCTCAGGCAGCACGTCCTCTTTCCAGTCCAGCACCTGGCCGCTCCAGGCACAGCGCACCTTCAGTAGCTCGCCGTGCATGTGGATGATGTTTTTGTTGCCGGCTCGCTCGTGCAGGTTATCAATGTTCTGCGTAACCAGCAGAAAACGGTCACCCAGCGCCTCCTCCAGCTTCGCCAGCGCCAGATGCGCCGGATTAGGCGCTATTTCTGGCTGCTGAAGCTGACGACGGCGGGCATTGTAAAATGCCTGCACAAGATCCGGGTCACGGGCGAAGCCTTCTGGTGTCGCCACATCCTCCACACGGTGCTCTTCCCACAACCCGTCCGCAGCACGGAAGGTTCGAATACCGGACTCGGCAGAGATCCCCGCCCCGGTCAGCACCACCACTCTGGGTTTATCCATCGCTTCTGGCATCATTCTGTCTCTGAAAAAGATCCGCTGGCGCAAGCGCTCACGTAAGCGGCGTTTATTTTTGCGAAAACGGCTGAGTCGACCCTGGCGACGCGACAGCATAGTAACCTCGTAAACTAGTCGGTGAGATGAAGGAATGCGGCTCCGCGCATGCCTCCTGCGTCCCCGTGTCGCGCACGTTCAATACGCGGCACGCGGGCGACTGGCAATAAATGTCGGGGCAGACGCCCGGACAGGTGCTCCGTTATCGCGGTAAAGTTTGATAACCCGCCCCCAATCACCAGCAGATCCGGATCGACGATGGTGAGGATATTCCCCAGACACACCGCCAGCAGATCGAGATAACGTTCAACGTGCTCTCGCGCCTGCGCATCGCCCTGCTCCCACAGGGTAATGATTTGAGGGGCTTCGAGTTTCTGATGATAGAAGTGTTCGTAAAGCCATGCAAACCCACGACCTGACAGGTAGTTCTCAATACAGCCATGCTGACCACAGCCGCAGCGGGTAAGCGGGAAATCGCGTCCCACGATCTCAAGCGCATCTACCGGTAAACGGATATGACCAAACTCTCCCGTGATATAGCTGCGCCCGGTGATCGGTTTGCCATTAATAACAATTCCCCCGCCAACGCCGGTGCCAAGGATCAACCCCATCACCAGCGGATAGTGACGGAATTCATCATCCCAGGCTTCAGAGAGCGCAAAGCAGTTGGCATCGTTATCTAAACGCACGTCGCGTTCAAGGAGAGCAGAGAGATCGGCGCGCAGCGGTTTGCCGCTGGCAGCAGGTACGTTGGCGGCATACAGCGTGCCGTCGTCGGTTTCAGGCATGCCTGGAATGCCGATGCCGACGCTGCCTTTCACGCCAAAGCGTTCATCCGCTTGCGCCACCAGCGCGGCAATGGCGGTTAAAAATTCATCGTAGCTTTCGCGCGGCGTGGGAACGCGGGTTTCCCACTGCAGTTTGAGATCGTTATCAAACGCGCCGAGCGCAATTTTGGTGCCGCCAATATCAAATCCGTAATACATAACGCATTCCTCTTTTAACCTGGCGGCCCGTAAGCCGCTAGATCATGACGTAATTACTGGCCACTTAATACCCTCGCCGGATCAATTCGGCTTGCGCGACGCGCCGGATACCAGCTTGCCAGCAGACTCAGTAAAAGTGCTGTAACCAGCACATAAATAACGTCCAGCCAGTGCAATTCAGACGGCAGGAAGTCAATAAAATAGATATCACCCGACAGGAACTGATGGCCGATCAGCTTCTCAATCCCGTTGATGATTGGCGTAAGCTGTAACGACACCACGACGCCAATCACCACCCCGCACAGGCTGCCGAACAGCCCCGCCAGCAGACCATACCAGACAAAGATGGCGCGAATAAGACCGTCCTTTGCCCCAAGGGTACGCAGAACCGCGATGTCGCCACTCTTGTCTTTGACCGCCATAACCAGCGTCGAGACGATATTAAAGCACGCCACACCAATCACCAGCACCATCGCCAGATACATGATGGCGCGGATCATCTGGATATCACGATACATATACCCGTAAGTGCCGATCCAGCTTTTGATGTAGACATAGTTATTGGTCACGCTGCCCGCATCACGCACCAGTTTATTGGCATTGAAGACGTCGTTGACCTTAATGGCGATGCCCGTCACGCTGTCGCCCATGTCCAGATACTGACGTGCGTCTTCCAGCGGTACCATTGCAAAGCTGTGATCGAGTTGACCGCTCAGTTGCAGGATCCCGGTGACGTGCAGACGCACGCGCTTAGGCTGCTGCAATTTATGGTCAGCGCTGGCGTTTGGGATCATGATCGACACCCAGTCGCCCTGCTTCACCTTCAGCGCGTCGGCCACACCTTTGCCCATGATGATCTGTTGCTCACCGGCCTTAAAGTTTGCCCACGCGCCGTTCTGCACATACTTCGGCAGCGCGCTCAGACGCGCCTCCTGCGCCGGGTTCACCCCTTTCACCTGGATGGCGCGCAGGTTAACACCGCTTTCCACCAGCCCTGTAAAGTTAATGTAAGGTGCAGCGGCGGCAATGCCCGGCACGTTTTCCACTTTGCTGAGGGCGTCACGCCAGTTGTTCCACGGCTGATTAACCGGTTCAATTTCGCCGTGCGGCACAACAGCCAGAATACGATTATTGAGCTCACGCTCAAAACCGTTCATGGCGCTTAATCCCACAATCAATACCGCCACGCCGAGCGCAATACCGATGGTGGAGATCACCGAGATCAGGGAGACCATCCCGCCGCGACGGCGGCCGCGACTGAAGCGTAGCCCGATGAGTAACGATAACGGTGAGGCCATTACTCCGCTCCCATCAGAGTCAGTTCAGCGTTCAGATGACCATCACGCATCTCAAGCTGGCGCCCCATCCGTTTTGCCAGCTGCAAATCGTGGGTCACCACCAGAAACGCCGTCCCCTGTGAGGCATTCAGCTCACCCAGAAGCTGGAAAATACTGTCAGCATTGCGCGCATCCAGGTTGCCGGTTGGTTCATCCGCCAGCACCAGACGCGGGTTGTTCACCAGCGCACGGGCAATTGCTACACGCTGACGCTCGCCACCGGACAGCTCAGACGGACGGTGGTCACCGCGATGCCCCAGGCCTACGGCTTTCAGCATGTCGCTGGCGCGGGCATTAATTTCTGCCGGTTTCTTTTTACCAATCAGCAAAGGCATCGCCACGTTTTCCAGCGCCGTGAAATCCGGCAACAGGTGGTGGAACTGGTAGATAAAGCCCAGCTCACGGTTACGCAGTTCCGCTTTTGCCGCAGAAGACATTTTGCTCATCGGCTGGCCTGAGAAAATTACGTCGCCACTGGTCGGCGTATCCAGCCCGCCCAGCAGGTGTAATAAGGTACTTTTGCCGGAACCGGAGCTGCCGACAATCGCCATCATCTCGCCTTCGCCCACGCTGAAGCTCACATTGTGCAGCACATCAGTCTGTACAGAGCCTTCCTGATAGCGTTTGGACAGGTTGTCGCATTGCAACAGGATCTTATTCATAACGTAAAGCCTCAGCGGGTTGAGTGGCGGCAGCGCGCCAGGAAGGATAGAGCGTAGAAAGCAGCGCAATGGCCATCGCGGCCAGCGCAATACCGACCACCTGCAACGGTTCGATAGCAACCGGCAGCGCCGCGCCATCAAGCAGCGCGCCGATGATCGGCATTAAGTTATTCAACTGACTGGCCAGCAGCGCCCCGAGAACGGCCCCGAGTAACGCGCCAATGATCCCGGCGCTGGCCCCCTGCACCATAAAGACGGCCATAATCTGGCGCGGCGTCAGCCCCTGGGTTTGCAGGATGGCAACTTCGCCCTGCTTTTCCATTACCATCAGACCAAGCGAGGTGATGATGTTAAACGCCGCGACCGCGACGATCAGGCTCAGCAGCAGACCCATCATATTTTTTTCCATGCGCACGGCCTGGAACAGTTCGCCTTTACGCTCGCGCCAGTCCTGCCATTTTGTGCCTTCCGGCAAGGTTTGCTGGCTGAGGGTATCGACCTTCAGCGGTGCGTCGAGCCACAGACGCCAGCCGGTAATGTTGCCCACCGGATAACGCATCAGACGCGAAGCATCCTGGATATTCATGAGCATCTGGTAGCCGTCAACTTCGCTGTTGGCGGCAAACGTGCCAATAACCGTGAACAGACGCTGGCTGGGCAAACGTCCCATCGGCGTAAACTGGCTGGCAGACGGCACCATCACGCGCAGCTGGTCGCCACGGTTCACGCCAAGCTGCCCGGCAAGCTGCTCGCCGAGGATCACGTTGTATTTGCCCGCTTCCAGATCGCTTTGCTTCACGTTGACCAGATACGGCGTGAGCGGATCTTTTTGCGCCGGGTCAATCCCCAGCATGACGCCCACCGCCACGCTGCGGGCGCTTTGCAGGACGACATCGCCCGTTGTCACCGGCGCAACGCGCGTGACACCCTGTAACTTCGCCGCACTTTCCGGCAGTTGTTGCGGGTTAACGGAACCGCTGGTAGAAGAGAGAATGGCCTGCGGCATCAGCCCCAGGATGTTGTTTTGCAGCTCGCGCTCAAAGCCGTTCATGACGGAAAGCACCGTCACCAGAGCCATCACGCCAAGCGTAATGCCAATAGTCGAAAGCCAGGAGACAAAGCGACCGAAACGGTCCGCGGCGCGCCCACGCATGTAGCGTAAGCCTATGAAGAGTGCGACAGGTTGATACATGAAGTCCGTCTGTTTGCTGATAGCAGACCCACGAGTATATAAGCGAATCCGTTAAGCGTAAATGACTGAAACCGTAAGCTTTGGTAATCATTTTTCTGAAAAATTCAGATAAATCAGAATGCTACTCTTCGAATTATGGCGCTACACCCTCCACCTTTTCCGAAAAACTTCCTGATACAGACTGTTTCCCGTTACATCCCGGCTGCGTTTACCAACAATTGTTCGTTCGTTTATGGCAATAAGGTAGTTGCGAACAATGAAGCAAAAAGCATTATGGATTAACCAGATAAAGGGGCTGTGTATCTGCCTGGTGGTGATCTATCATTCGGTTATCACATTTTATCCCCATCTGACGGGGCTACAACATCCGTTGTCCGGTCTTCTCGCCAAATGCTGGGTCTATTTTAACCTTTATCTCGCGCCCTTCCGTATGCCGGTATTTTTCTTCATATCCGGTTATCTCATCCGTCGTTATATTGACGAGGTGAACTGGCGCACCAGTTTTGACAAACGGATCTGGAGCATTGTCTGGGTCCTTGCGCTGTGGGGCGTATTGCAATGGCAGGCGCTGAGCCACCTCAATGCCTGGCTGGCACCTGAACGTGACCTGGCCACCTCCTCGAACGCCGCGTATGCCGATTCACTTTCCGGGTTTGCGTGGGGGATGCTCACTGCCAGCACCAGTCTGTGGTATCTGTACGCCCTGGTGGTCTATTTCACGCTATGTAAACTGCTGAGCCGCTGGAAGCTGCCCGTACTGGGGCTGCTGGCACTCGCCAGCATCGCAATCAATTTCCTGCCGCTGCCGTGGTGGGGAATGAACAGCGTGGTACGCAATATGATCTACTACAGCCTTGGCGCGTGGTATGGCGCAGAGCTGATGGTCTGGATGAAGGGGCTGAACCTGCGTCGTACCTGGCTGGCGCTGGCCGCTTTTGCTGCGGTCTCCGTGGTACTGTGGTTTGCTAACGTTCCGCTGCTGCTTTCCCTGCTGTCGATCGTGCTGATCATGAAGCTTTTCTATAGCCTCGAGCAGCGTTATGCCGTTCACCCCAGCAACCTGCTTAACGTTATCGGCTCAAACACCATCGCTATCTACACCACGCACCGCATCCTGATAGAGGCCTTCAGCCTGTTCCTGATTGGTGAGATGAATGCTGCCTACTGGCCGGTCTGGGCCGAGCTTGCCTTGATCCTGGTCTACCCATTTGCCAGCCTGCTGATCTGCACCCTCGCCGGACTTGGCGTACGCAAAATATCGACGGCACTGTTTGGCGATCTGTTCTTCTCTCCCCCTTCCGCGAGCGCACTGTCTCCGGCAACCCAATAATACCGCCCTCGCCCCCGTCCGGGGGCGAATCTTCCCGCGTTGCAGTTCAGATTTGCTTATGCAAAACGATCGAGGATAATAAAGACATTGCGTATCAGTGATATGCCCCAATACTGTTGGTATATCCCCAAGAGACTCTGACATAGCCATGCCTGAACACTATCGTTATTCCCTGCCTGTCAAAGCGGGCGACCAGCGCCAGCTGGGCGAACTCACTGGCGCTGCTTGCGCCACGCTGGTGGCAGAAATCGCTGAGCGACATCCTGGTCCGGTGGTGCTGGTCGCCCCGGATATGCAAAATGCGCTGCGACTGCATGATGAAATTCGCCAGTTCACCGATAACCTGGTCTTCAGTCTGGCCGACTGGGAAACGCTGCCGTATGACAGCTTCTCCCCGCATCAGGAGATCATCTCCTCGCGCCTGTCGACCCTCTATCAGTTACCGACCATGCAGCGCGGCGTGCTGATCGTTCCGGTCAACACCCTGATGCAGCGCGTCTGTCCTCACAGCTATTTGCACGGCCATGCGCTGGTGATGAAAAAAGGTCAGCGCCTGTCCCGGGACGATCTGCGCGCGCAACTGGACAGCGCCGGATACCGTCATGTCGATCAGGTTATGGAGCACGGGGAATACGCCACGCGCGGTGCGTTGCTCGACCTGTACCCGATGGGCAGCGACCAGCCGTATCGACTGGACTTCTTCGACGATGAGATCGACAGCCTGCGCGTATTCGACGCCGACACGCAGCGTACGCTGGAAGAAGTGGAAGCCATCAATTTATTACCCGCCCATGAATTCCCGACGGACAAAACCGCTATCGAGCTGTTCCGAAGCCAGTGGCGCGACAAGTTCGACGTTAAGCGCGACGCTGAGCATATCTATCAGCAGGTCAGCAAAGGTACGCTTCCTGCCGGGATCGAATACTGGCAGCCGCTGTTCTTTAACGAGCCATTGCCCGCCCTGTTCAGCTACTTCCCGGCGAACACGTTGATTGTGAACACCGGTGATATCGACGCCAGCGCCAGCCGCTTTGAGAGCGAAACCCGCGCGCGCTTTGAAAACCGGGGCGTAGACCCAATGCGTCCGCTGCTGCCGCCTGAAGCGCTGTGGCTGCGCACCGACGAGCTCAACGCCGAACTCAAGCGCTGGCCGCGCGTACAGCTGAAAACCGATACGCTTGCCGATAAAGCTGCCAACACCAATCTTGCATTCCAGAAGCTGCCAGATTTAGCCGTTCAGGCACAGCAGAAATCCCCGCTGGAGAGTCTGCGCAAGTTCCTCGATGCCTTTACCGGCCCGGTTGTCTTCTCCGTTGAGAGTGAAGGCCGCCGTGAAGCGCTGGGCGAACTGCTGGGGCGGATTAAAGTTGCTCCGAAACGCATTTTGCGCCTGAGCGAAGCCACGGGGACGGGGCGTTACCTGATGATCGGTGCCGCCGAGCACGGGTTTATCGATACCCTCAACAACGTGGCATTAATCTGTGAAAGCGACCTGCTGGGTGAACGTGTTGCGCGCCGCCGTCAGGACAGCCGTCGCACCATTAACCCGGATACGCTGATCCGCAACCTGGCGGAACTCCATCCGGGCCAGCCGATTGTGCACCTTGAACATGGCGTGGGTCGTTATCAGGGGATGACGACGCTGGAGGCCGGTGGCATCAAAGGTGAATACCTGATGCTGACCTACGCCAACGACGCCAAACTCTACGTGCCGGTCTCATCCCTGCATCTGATCAGTCGCTACGCCGGGGGTGCAGAAGAGAATGCACCATTGCATAAACTGGGCGGTGACGCCTGGGCACGCGCCCGGCAGAAAGCGGCGGAAAAAGTGCGTGATGTGGCGGCCGAGCTGCTGGATATCTATGCCCAGCGTGCGGCCAAAGAGGGCTTTGCCTTTAAGCATGATAAAGAGCAGTACCAGCTGTTCTGCGACAGCTTCCCGTTTGAAACCACGCCGGACCAGGCTCACGCCATCAATGCCGTGTTAAGCGACATGTGTCAGCCGCTGGCAATGGACAGGCTGGTCTGTGGCGATGTCGGCTTCGGGAAAACCGAAGTAGCCATGCGCGCGGCGTTCCTCGCCGTTGAGAATAACAAGCAGGTGGCGGTACTGGTGCCCACCACCCTGCTCGCTCAGCAGCACTTCGATAACTTCCGCGACCGCTTTGCCAACTGGCCGGTACGCATTGAGATGCTGTCACGTTTTCGCAGTACCAAAGAGCAAACGCAAATCCTGGAGCAGGCCAGCGAGGGTAAGATCGATATTCTGATCGGCACCCACAAACTGCTGCAGAGCGACGTGAAGTGGAAAGATCTGGGGCTGCTGATTGTTGATGAAGAGCACCGTTTCGGGGTACGCCATAAAGAGCGTATTAAAGCGATGCGTGCCGACGTCGATATCCTGACCCTGACCGCAACGCCGATCCCGCGAACCCTGAACATGGCGATGAGCGGCATGCGCGATCTGTCAATTATCGCCACGCCGCCGGCGCGTCGTCTGGCCGTGAAAACCTTTGTGCGCGAATACGACAATCTGGTGGTGCGCGAGGCCATTCTGCGTGAGGTGCTGCGCGGTGGTCAGGTCTATTACCTCTACAACGACGTGGAAAATATCCAGAAAGCGGCAGACCGCCTGGCAGAGCTGGTGCCGGAAGCGCGTATTGCCATCGGTCACGGGCAAATGCGCGAACGCGAGCTGGAACGGGTGATGAACGACTTCCACCACCAGCGCTTTAACGTGCTGGTGTGTACGACCATCATTGAGACCGGGATCGATATCCCGACGGCCAACACCATCATTATTGAACGCGCGGATCATTTCGGTCTGGCGCAGCTTCATCAGCTGCGTGGCCGCGTCGGGCGTTCGCACCATCAGGCCTATGCATGGCTGCTGACGCCGCATCCAAAAGCGATGACCACCGATGCGCAAAAACGTCTGGAAGCGATCGCCTCGCTGGAAGATCTGGGCGCTGGCTTTGCACTGGCGACGCACGACCTGGAGATCCGCGGTGCGGGTGAGCTGTTGGGTGAAGACCAAAGTGGCTCGATGGAAACCATCGGTTTCTCGCTCTACATGGAGTTGCTGGAAAACGCGGTCGATGCCCTCAAGGCCGGACGCGAACCGTCGCTGGAAGATCTCACCAGCCAGCAAACCGAAGTTGAGTTACGCATGCCGTCTCTGCTGCCGGACGATTTCATTCCGGATGTTAATACCCGCCTGTCGTTCTACAAACGTATCGCCAGTGCGAAAAATGAGAACGAGCTGGAAGAGATCAAAGTCGAGCTTATTGACCGCTTTGGCCTGCTCCCGGATGCCGCACGCAACTTGCTGGATATCGCGCGCCTGCGTCAGCAGGCGCAGAAGCTGGGCATTCGTAAGCTTGAGGGCAATGAGAAAGGCGGCGTGATTGAGTTTGCCGAGAAAAACCACGTTAACCCTACGTGGCTCATCGGTTTACTGCAAAAGCAGCCGCAGCATTTCCGCCTGGATGGGCCAACGCGTCTGAAATTTACGCAGGAGCTGACGGAGCGTAAAACCCGTATGGACTGGGTACGCAACTTTATGCGCCAGCTGGAAGAGAACGCGATCGCATAATCTGCTCTGCCCCCGGTTGCGCCATGCTACCGGGGGTAACAATTTACAAACTCTTTTCACTTCACCCGATCTTCCCGACAGACCCCTTCGCCATAATTATCACTAACCGTTATAAAACAATCACCCTGTCATTTATATGGATTATAGTGATGATGACTTCTTCGCGTTTCACTCGCTGGATAACCGTGTTAGCGCTGGCCGCAACGGTCGCGGTTGCATTTCCCGCTCGCGCAAACACCTGGCCACTCCCGCCTGCAGGCAGTAAGGTGGTTGGGGAAAACCGTTTTCATGTGGTTGAAAACAATGGTGGATCGCTTGAGGCGATTGCCAAAAAATATAACGTCGGCTTTCTGGCCTTACTGCAGGCCAACCCCGGCGTTGACCCTTATGTCCCGCGCGCTGGCAGTGTGTTAACCATCCCGCTGCAGACGATTTTGCCGGATGCGCCGCGTGAGGGGATCGTGATAAACCTTGCCGAACTGCGTCTTTACTATTACCCGCCCGGTAAAAATGAGGTGACCGTATACCCTATTGGTATTGGCCAGTTGGGCGGTGACACGCTGACCCCGACGATGGTCACCACCGTATCAGACAAGCGTGCAAACCCAACCTGGACGCCAACGGCCAATATTCGTGCCCGCTATAAAGCGCAGGGGATCGATCTGCCCGCCGTTGTACCGGCCGGCCCGGATAACCCAATGGGCCACCATGCCATCCGCCTCGCGGCCTATGGCGGCGTGTACCTGTTACATGGAACGAACGCGGACTTTGGTATTGGCATGCGCGTCAGCTCCGGCTGTATTCGTCTGCGCGATGACGATATCAAAACGCTCTTCAACCTGGTCACACCGGGCACCAAAGTGAACATCATTAATACCCCGATCAAGGTCTCTGAGGAGCCAGGCGGCGTGCGACTGGTTGAAATTCACCAGCCTTTATCGAAAAACATTGATGACGATCCGCAGACGCTGCCAATCAACCTGAATGCGGCGATGGTGAGTTTTAAAACCGATGCAAGGACGGATGGCATTGTGATGGAGCGGGCAATGGAAGCACTTTCGGGCATGCCGACTGACGTCACACGACATCATGGTGTCGCCCAGCAGTCGATGTAAACCCAAACGCAAAAACGCCCTGCACATGCAGGGCGTTTTTTTAGCAGTGGCATAAATGAGGGTTTAGCCAGGCTTATTTGTAAATAACAGCGGTACCGTGAAGGGTGTTAGGACCGGTTACAGAGGTAATGCGGAACGATTTCGCACCCATCTCATCCGCTTTTTGCGCCAGCTGGTCTTCCAGTGAACCCAGGTTAGTCCCGGCGCTGGCAGAGATGGTCCCTACTTTATGCTGGTCAGCAGGCGTTGACTGGACTTCCACAGCAGCAAAGCTTGCGAAAGAGAGTGAGCTAAGAACAGCAGCGGCGATGAGGGTTTTTACGTTTTTCATGATTTTTACCTTTGGCAGATGAATTTTGAGGTCGTTAGCTATTTAGTTAACGATCGATAGGTAAATGATAGATGTGATCCAGCTCACACGTCAACATGTTTTTATAACGACCATTAAATTAATTTTAATTCCGTTATTTTTCATACCCATATGATTAATTTATTTTTCAGAAAACAGCACTGGTGGTGAAATGCGTTTATTTTTATAATGGTTATTCAACAAACCAACAGAGGACCAACGGCAAATGACAACCGATGTCACGAGTTGTGCGAAGAAAAGCCGTGGCCGACCAAAAGTGTTCGACAGGGATGCAGCGCTTGATAAGGCCATGACTCTCTTCTGGCAACATGGGTATGAAGCGACTTCGCTTTCCGATCTGGTAGAAGCCACCGGAGCCAAAGCGCCGACGCTGTATGCGGAATTCACGAATAAAGAGGGGTTGTTCAGGGCGGTACTGGACCGATACATCTCTCGCTTCGCATCGCGATACGAAGCACAGCTATTTTGTGAAGAGAAAACGGTTGAGCAGGCACTGCATGACTATTTCACCGCCGTCGCCACCTGCTTCACCAGCAAAGAGACGCCCGCGGGCTGTTTTATGATTAACACCTCCGCGACGCTTGCGGCCTCCTCGAAAGAGATCGCCAACACGGTGAAATCGCGTCATGCCATGCAGGAGGAGACGCTCAGCACCTTCCTGGCCCAGCGCCAGCAGCGTGGTGAAATTCCGGCGCATTGCCGCCCTCAGGAATTAGCACAATACCTGAGCTGTATTTTACAGGGGATGTCGATTAGCGCCCGAGAAGGGGCGACGCTGGAAAAACTGCAGCATATCACCGAGACCACCCTGCGACTGTGGCCCGAACTGCTTAAAATACAGGGCTAAAAAAAAGCTCCTCAGCCTGAGCGCTTGAGGAGCTAAGTTCAGAGAACATCTTTTTTACGCTTTGTTATTCAGTACCAGCTGGCCATTTCCATCCAGCGGAATTTGTGTGCCAGGGTCTCTGTCCATACGGATTTTGCCCTGCTGGTCACCAATTTTGTACGTCACGTCATAACCCAGCATTTTTTCCGACTTGTCATAGACGGTTTTGCAGCGCTGCTGTGTCGTGGTGTACGTATCATTATCCTGCATTGCGCCCTGCACCTGGTTACCGGCATAGCCGCCACCCAGCGCACCGACCACGGTCGCCACATCTTTACCACGGCCGCCACCAAACTGGTGACCAATCACCCCGCCTGCTACCGCGCCCAGCACAGAGCCGGCAATACGGTTTTCATCCTGAACCGGACGGCGATGGGTGACGGAGACGTTACGGCACTCCTGACGAGGCGTTTTAACTGTTTCTTTAATGGGGGTTGCAGAAACCACCTGCGCATACTGTGGGCCGCGATTCAGTACATTGAGACTGGCAACGGCAGCCACACCTAACGCAGCAGCGACGCCAATCCCTATACCCGCCAACATTGATTTATTCACGGGACTTCCTCCTTTGTTGCTATTGGTAACAATTTTGCAATGCAGGCTACGCTTCGCCAATAAGACAAAGGCTCAAAAAAATAGCTTTCACGAGAGTGACAGGGCGTTTAGGAGAACTCTTAAGCACTCAATCTGTGATGAGCAGCATGATATGCTAAAAAATCCCTCCGGAGGGCCCGGAGGGAGAGAAAAATTAGTGCAGCTTCAGACGTGGACGGATCACGCGGTTGATTCGTCCTACCAGCATCATCAACCCGGTTTTGAAGTAGCCGTGCAGCGCAATCTGGTGCATACGGTACAGGGAGATATAGACAAAGCGTGCGATGCGCCCTTCTACCATCATCGAGCCGCGCATCAGGTTCCCCATCAGGCTGCCTACGGTTGAGAAGTTCGACAGCGAAACCAGAGAGCCGTGGTCTTTGTAGACGTAGGCCTTCATTGGCTTGCCTTTGCGCTGTGCCAGAATATTGTGCAGCACCAGGCTTGCCATCTGATGCGCTGCCTGGGCGCGAGGAGGCACGAAACCGCCTTCTGGACGCGCGCATGACGCACAGTCACCAATCGCGAAAATCTCCGGATCGCGCGTGGTTTGCAGCGTCGGCTCGGTCACCAGCTGATTGATACGGTTGGTTTCCAGCCCGCCAATGTCTTTCATGAAATCAGGTGCTTTGATACCCGCCGCCCAGACCATCAGATCCGCTTTGATGTACTCGCCATCTTTGGTGTGCAGGCCACCTTCGTCTGCGCTGGTCACCATCGTCTGGGTGAGAACACGTACGCCCAGTTTGGTCAGTTCGTTATGCGCCGCGCCAGAAATACGTGGAGGCAGCGCAGGCAGAATACGCTCACCTGCCTCAACCAGCGTTACGTTCAGCGCTTCATTGGTTAACCCTTTGTACCCGTAGCTGTGCAGCTGTTTTACCGCATTGTGCAGCTCAGCGGAGAGTTCAACGCCCGTTGCGCCACCGCCTACAATGGCGATATTCACCTTGCCATTCGCACCCATATTATTGGTGTACTTCAGGAACAGGTTCAGCATTTCCTGGTGGAAACGACGCGCCTGGTGTGGGTTATCCAGGAAAATGCAGTGCTCTTTCACACCCGGGGTGTTGAAATCGTTGGAGGTACTGCCCAGCGCCATGACCAGTGTGTCATAGGCAAGCTTGCGCTCCGGGACCAGCAACTCCCCTTTTTCGTCACGCAGCTCGGCCAGGGTAATGGTTTTGCTCTCACGGTTGATATCCACCACGGAACCCAGCTGGAACTGGAAATGGTGGTTACGTGCGTGCGCCAGATAGCTCAGCGCGTCAACGCCCTCATCCAGTGAACCGGTCGCCACTTCGTGCAGCAACGGTTTCCACAGGTGGCTGTGGTTACGATCCACCAGCGTGATTTTGGCTTTTTTGCCGCGACCCAGCTTCTTACCCAACTGTGTCGCCAGCTCCAGCCCGCCAGCACCACCGCCTACAATCACTATCTTTTTCAATGGCGTAGTCAACGTGACCCCCTCAAATTATTAACCAATTGTTAATTAAAAGTTATAAAAATAACCCTTAATTAACAACAGGTTACAGCACTGAAACCATTCAGGTGCATTGAGAATACCACGTCAGGCGCATTGGTCATACCAAAATTGATGTGCATCAAGTTTTGGTGGCTTAAAAGTAGACAATTCTGCTGAAAAAGAAAGCCCGGCACGCTTTCGCGGCCGGGCCCGGGAGATCTTATGCAGTATCTTAGCCCAGTGTTTTGAAGGCTTTGATGCGCTGCAGATGCGGGGAGATGTTCTTGAACTTGTGGGTCTGTTCTTCGTCCCAGACAATTTCATAGTAGTGATGCAACAGCTCAGCCGCACGGTGGCTGTTAAGCGCCTCATCATTACGCGAAAGGATCACCAGACAGCGGTCGCGGTTCTTTTCACGGAAATTGCTGACGCACTTGGTGGCAATATCGACATACTCTTCTGGACGGTCAATCTTGCCTTCCATGTTCTCGTTCGGGAACAGGTTAGGATTGAATACCACCTGGCGAATATCGCACAGGAACCCAATCCGCTCCGCCCAGTAGCCACCCAGCCCCACGCCGCAAATCAGCGGGCGATCGTCGATGTTGAGTTGCAGCATCTTGTCCACTTCTTTGAGCAGATGCTGCATGTCATGTTTCGGATGGCGCGTGCTGTAGCTGATCAGCCGTACATCCGGATCGATAAACTGCAGTTGCAGTACCTTCTCATGATTACCAGGACTGTTTGAGTCAAAACCGTGTAAATAGATGATCATCGTCTTCTCACCACGCTACGCCTTCCGGGAGGATTTACAGGCTGGCTTTATGTGCCTGCCAGCGCTCATTCAGTGCTTCAAGCCGGGCGTTAACCGCTTTCCAGCGTGCCGAATCCATCAGCTCCTGACGGCTAAATGAACCTTTATGATACAAATGTGTAACACGCTCTGCATTGATCGGCGACAGGTTATCCAGCACGCTGACTGCGCCTTTACGATTATTGCAGACGAGGATCATATCGCAACCTGCGTCGAGCGACGCCTGCCCACGCTCCGCGTAGCTGCCCATGATCGCCGCCCCTTCCATCGACAAATCGTCGGAGAAGATCACGCCGTTGAAACCGAGCTCCTGACGCAGCACGTTTTTTAACCAGTGCGGAGAACCGCTCGCCGGGCGCGGGTCGACGTCACTGTAAATCACATGCGCAGGCATAATGGCATCCAGCTTGTTATCGCTAATCAGCGAGCGGAACACCGACATATCTTTGGCACGAATTTCCGCCTCCGGGCGCGGATCACGCGGAGTCTCTTTATGCGAATCCGCCGTCACGGCGCCGTGCCCCGGGAAGTGTTTACCGGTGGTTTTCATTCCTGCATCGTGCATGCCGTCGATAAAGCGGGTGGCCATCTCCAGCGCAATACGGGGATCGCTATGGTAAGAGCGCTCGCCAATTGCCGCACTGATATGCCCTACGTCCAGCACCGGGGCAAAACTGATGTCGATATCCATGGCAATCATCTCGCTGGCCATCAGCCAGCCGGCCTCCTGAGCCAGATTTCCGCCCTCTTCGGTGCCGAGCAGCGCCGCGAAAGACTGGGCCGCGGGCAGACGGGTGAAGCCCTCACGGAAACGCTGCACGCGCCCGCCTTCCTGATCGACGGCCACGACCAGATGATTACGCGACGCCGCGCGGATCTGGCGAACCAGCTCACGCAACTGCGCCGGATCGTGATAGTTGCGGGTAAACAGGATGAGCCCCCCCACCAGCGGGTGCGCCAGAATTTCACGCTCCTCCGCATCCAGTTCAAACCCTTCTACATCCAACATGACTGGACCCACAGCAACCTCTCTTATCCTTTAATGTGTAACTGGCGCCAGGCATCATCTGCCAGCGCCATAAATTGTTTCTCGCCGGACTGCTGAAAACGCATTTCAAACCAGCCCGCCATCAGCATGACGACCCAGGGTCGCCAGCGTCTGACCTGACGCGCCAGCTGTCCCGCGTCCAGATGCGCAATGCGGGCGTAATCGCCGATCAGTCTTTGGCGCGCTGTATCATCTTCCACCCAGACGGCCGCCAGCTCCAGTGCCACATCCCCATCGCCGGCATACTCCCAGTCGATAAGCCTGATGCCGGTGGACGTATGCACAATATTTCCGGCATGAACATCCATGTGCAATGGCGACAGCCGAAGCGGCTGAGGCTCTCCCGCAGTGCGTAACCGTTTAAGCTGCGCAAGCCACCGTGGAGTACGTCTGTCCGGTGAGGCTCGCTGCCAGTACTGTTCCAGCAAAGGGAGCAGCGTGACTCGCCACCCCAGACACGGCTGATGGTGCAACTGACAGAGCGTCGTCGCAAGCGTTGCGCTGTCGGGCAGCGTATGCCGGGTCTCCCCTGCCAGATACTCTACCGCCATCCAGCCCTGTCTGAAAAAGCGCGGGGCTGGCACGAGATCCGCCGGTAGACGCTTCAGGGCACGAAACTGACGGCGAAAATGGGAAACGGGGGCTAAGGGATCGTGGTGATGACGCAACACCAGACGCTGCTCGCCCTGTTCCAGAATGCAACTCGCGCCGCCAAGCCCGGAGTGGGCCTGCGGCGCGATAAGACGATACTGCGGAAAATAACGCGTGAGGATCGCTTCACGCGTGCAGTCAGAGTTGCGTAACCGCACCTTTACCTGACCAGATAATCTCGCCTGTCTGAACCAGCATCAGCTGCATCTGCAGGGCTGGCGTATTCACGTTACCGGTGGCATTAGAGTACAGCACGTACTGCGCACCAACGTTACGGGCAATCCCCATCGCCTTACTGCGCGTACCGAGGCTGTCCTGTGGCGACAGACCAAGCTGCTGTTTGGCTACTGCCAGCTGCTGTGCGGAAACCAGCGTAAACTTGCCGTTATTGGCCAGTGCATTGCGCAGGGTTTCTGTCGCTTCCCCGGCATTAAGTGAACCGTTAGTCCGGTTATTTACGCTATCCACCAGCAGTACGCTGCCTGCCGTCACGCCCTGCGCCTGCAGCATTTTGCCCACCATCGGTTGCATCGCACCGTTCCAGTCATAATGACGCACGCGCGGCGTTGGCTGGGAGGTCTGGTCCGGATGTTCAATCGGGCCAGGCTGCGACGGGATCGTCGGTACAGACGGCACGGTTGGCTGCGGTTGCGTTGGCTGTGTCGGCTGCTCCGTACCCGGTTTTGCCTCGTCCACCGGCGCAGGCTGTTCGGTTCGCGTCACACATCCTGCAAGGAACAGTGCAAAAGCTGTCACGAGCGCATAACGGCTCATATTTTTAATCAAGGTTCACCTCTTACAGATAAAGATAAAGTCTCACCTTATGCGCACCCAGATAGTTGGCGCTACCATAGAGCGTTACCGACGATCCTGCCGGAATGGTCACGCTGCGCGGCGCTTCCAGCGGGTGCATTTCAAGACCCCGTACGTCATACCAGAAGAAACGGTAGTGCACCGTCACCGGTTCGTGTCTTTCGTTAAAGAGCGTAGAGGACGCAGAAGATTTAATTTCACTGATGGTCAACGTAGGTTGTTCTGCGGTGATGCCCGCGGCAAGTACCGAGGACTCCATCACCAGCGTCTGTTCATCACTGACAGGAATGGCCGGGCGCGTGCTGCATCCCACCATTACCAATGTCATTGCCAGCGCTGCAATACGCCTTTTTAACATGTCAAAGACCTTTATGTGACAGCATCGGTCCCAGAGGACGCCCACCCAGAAGATGCATATGAATATGATAAACTTCCTGACCACCATGGCGATTACAGTTCATGATCAAACGGTAACCGTCTTCAGCAATCCCCTCCTGCTCGGCGATTTTCGCGGCTACCGTCAGCATACGGCCTAACGCCACTTCATGCTCGGCTTTTACGTCATTGACGGTGGGAATCAGAATATTTGGAATGATAAGGATATGAGTCGGAGCCTGAGGAGAAATATCTCTGAAAGCCGTCACCAGCTCATCCTGATAAACGATATCCGAAGGGATTTCGCGGCGGATAATTTTACTGAAAATGGTTTCTTCAGCCATGACCTGTTCCTTTGTAGTTTAATCTGGCGTGGTGCGTCCGCTATTAACACAATCTCTGCATGAGTGTGTGGCACAATGGAAGAGTATGAGCGACTTTCTCCTGTCCTTTCAACCTCCTCCCCGGATTTCTTTCCTGAAAGCGTTTCAGCTGACTGAAGAGTAACCGCTCTCGACGCTTCACCACCTGAAACATAATTTCATTTCCTTTTGACACATCTGTTTACAGTGCTAATCACAATGCGTATATTTCGCATTTGCATTTTCATGCGCATTTTTAACATAGAAAACGACGTCAGCCCGTTCTCACGGGACTGTCGCACTCACCTTTCACCATTCAGTAAGGGTTTGATGATGTCTTTCATTTATCACACCAGGGATGGGCAACCGCAGCCAGCCGCCACGCCTTCGTTGCTGGCTGCCTGTATTGCTATGGCATTGATGCCAGCCGTCAGTTTCGCCGCCTCAGCGACCGAAGATACCGTGGTTGTCGAGGGCGGTTTTGATAACGCACAGGACCCGTCCAGCAGTCAGGATACGGACTACAGCGTTAAGACCACCACCACGGGGACGAAACTGTTACTGGTTCCCCGCGATATTCCGCAGTCCGTCAGCGTCATTAGCCAGCAGCGTATGGCAGATCAGAATCTGCAATCCCTCGGCCAGGTGTTAACTAACACCACCGGCGTCACCGCGCAGGTACAGGACAGCGACCGGACGGTATTTTACTCGCGCGGCTTCTTTGTCAGTAACTATGCGTATGATGATCTGCCAACCTCCATCAGCGAAGTATGGAACTTTGGCGACACCGCCGCCGATACCGCCATTTACGATCGTATTGAAGTGGTACGCGGCGCAACCGGCCTGATGTCCGGCACGGGAAATCCCGCCGCCTACGTCAACATGGTACGTAAGCATGCAGACAGCAATGAATTTAAAGGCAATGTCTCCGCCAGTTACGGTAGCTGGGACAAACAACGCTACGTGCTGGATCTGCAGGCTCCGCTGGTAGAGTCGGGTAACGTGCGCGGTCGTCTTATTACGGGTTATCAGGACAACGACAGTTTTGTTGATAACTACCACTACCGCAAAAAGTTCCTCTATGGCGTGGTCGATGCGGACGTGACTGACAGCACCACCCTGTCTGTAGGCTATGAATATCAGGAAAGCGATACCGATAACCCAACCTGGGGCGGCCTGCCAACCTGGTACAGCGATGGCAGCAAAACCCATTACAATCGCAGCCAGACCGTTGCACCAGACTGGGCTTATTCAGATAAAGACAACACCCGTATTTTCGCCAACCTCACCCAACGCTTCGACAACGGCTGGGAAGCCCACATCAACGGCATGCATGCCGACACCAACTTCGACAGCAAACTGATGTATATGTCCGGCTACCCGGATAAAGAGACCGGTGCGGGTATGGTCGGATATGGCGGCTGGAACCGCGGTGAACGTAAGCAGGATGCGGTGGATGCCTTCCTGCGCGGCGGTTTCGATCTTTTCGGTCGCCAGCATGAGATGATGTTTGGCGGTAGCTTCAGCCGCCAGCGTAACCACTATGACAACACCATGCCGGACGCGCTGTACGGCATGGTTGACGTGGGTAACTTCAAAAACTGGAACGGGAATATCGCCGATCCGCAGTGGACCCCCTGGAAGCTTTACAGTCAGGATGATATCCGCCAGTCTTCAGCCTATACCTCAGCCCGCTTCTCGCTTGCCGATCCGCTATCTCTGATCCTCGGTGCGCGTTATACCCATTACAACATTCGCTATAACCCGGCGGGCTCCCCGGACACCCGCCTGGAAAGCAGTAAGGATGATGTAACGCCATATGCGGGCCTTGTTTACGATATCAATGAAGACTGGTCAACCTACGTCAGCTATACCTCCATCTTCCAGCCTCAGGACAAACGTGACGCCAGCGGCCGCTACCTGGACCCGACAACGGGGAAAAGCTATGAAGCCGGGGTGAAAGCAGACTGGTTTAGTACGCGCCTGACCACCTCGCTCGCCCTCTTCCGCATTGAGCAGGATAATGTGGCGAATAATACCTACACCTACATGCCCAGCGGCGAGTCAATTTATGAATCTCTGGATGGGGTCGTCAGTAAAGGGATCGAGTTCGAGCTAAACGGCGCCCTGACCGATAACTGGCAGCTGACCTTCGGCGCAACCCGCTACATTGCTGAAGACAAGCGCGGCAACGCGGTAAGTTCCGATCAGCCTCGTACCACAATGAAGCTCTTTACCCGTTATCAACTGCCCATGCTACCTGCACTGGCAGTAGGCGGCGGGGTGAACTGGCAGAATAAAGTATGGAACGATGTAGATGGCGGCCCGGCAGGTCGATCACGTGCAGAACAAGGCAGCTACGCGCTGGTTAACCTGTTTAGCCGGTATCAGGTGACTAAAGATTTTGCTGTCCAGGCTAACGTCAACAACCTGTTCGACAAAGAGTATTACGACTACGTCGGCTCTTATGTGGTATATGGCGCGCCGCTGAACGTCTCTGTAAGCGCGAGCTACGACTTCTGAATGTTCAGCCGCTACCCGGCATAACAAAACTGCAGGCATAAAAAAGGCAGCCATTCGGCTGCCTTAGTCTCCCCAGGTCACAGCTTAGCTGTTGCGGATGTATTCATCCATTTCGGTTTTCAGGTTATCGGATTTGGTACCGAAGATAGCCTGAACACCAGAACCTGCAACAACCACACCCGCTGCGCCCAGTTTTTTCAGACCCGGCTGGTCTACTTTCGCAACATCGGCAACGCTCACACGCAGACGAGTGATACACGCGTCCAGGTTAGTGATGTTCTCTTTACCGCCGAATGCTGCAACCAGTGCCGGAGCCATTTCGCTGGTCGCGCCTGCTTTGCTGTCTTCTGTTGCATCTTCACGACCTGGCGTTTTCAGGTCCAGTGCTTTGATCAGCACGCGGAAGATGGTGTAGTAAACAACGGCGTAGCACGCACCCACGATTGGGAACAGCCACAGTTTGCTGCTGTTACCGGACAGAACGATGAAGTCGATCAGGCCGTGTGAGAAGGACGTACCGTCACGCATACCCAGCAGGATACAGATTGGGAACGCCAGACCCGCCAGAATCGCGTGGATAACGTACAGGATCGGCGCAACGAACATGAAGGAGAACTCGATCGGCTCGGTGATACCGGTCAGGAACGAGGTCAGCGCTGCGGAGATCATGATACCGCCCACTTTTGCACGGTTCTCTGGTTTAGCAGAGTGCCAGATTGCAATTGCCGCGGCTGGCAGACCATACATTTTGAACAGGAAGCCACCAGACAGTTTACCTGCAGTTGGGTCACCCGCCATGTAACGTGGGATATCACCGTGGAATACCTGACCCGCTGCGTTGGTGAATTCACCAATCTGCATCTGGAATGGAACGTTCCAGATGTGGTGCAGACCAAATGGCACCAGGCAACGCTCAATGAAGCCGTAGATACCGAACGCCACAACCGGGTTCTGATAAGCAGCCCACTGAGAGAAGGTCTGGATTGCCGTACCGATTGGTGGCCAGATGAAGGACAGGATCACACCCGTGAAAATCGCTGCCAGACCAGAGATGATCGGAACGAAACGCTTGCCCGCGAAGAAGCCCAGATACTCAGGCAGCTTGATGCGATAGAAGCGGTTAAACATGTACGCTGCAATCGCACCGGAGATGATACCGCCCAGAACACCGGTATCCGCCAGGTGTTTCGCTGCGATCTCTTCAGCAGGTAAATGCAGAACCAGCGGTGCAACCACAGCCATGGTTTTCACCATGATGCCGTAGGCAACCACAGAAGCCAGCGCAGAAACGCCGTCGTTATTGGTGAAGCCCAGAGCAACACCGATAGCGAAGATCAGCGGCATGTTAGCAAAGACAGAACCGCCTGCTTCGGCCATTACGTGGGACACTACGGCTGGCAGCCAGCTGAAGTTTGCAGAACCGACACCCAGCAGGATACCTGCGATAGGCAGTACGGATACTGGCAGCATCAGCGATTTACCGACCTTTTGCAGGTTAGCAAATGCATTCTTAAACATAATTGAGAGTGCTCCTGAGTATTTGTGCTTTTTTTACGCTTTCACGCATTGGCCCGGGGGGAGTACCGTGCCGTGGACAGGACATCTAAGCGCCCTTTATTTATTACACAGAGTAAAATAATTCCCTCTGAGTTTGTTTGACGGCTATCACGTTTCAGCTTAAGACGGTCGAAAAACTTTCAGTTATTTACAAAAAGCATTTCTGGATGTGTCTAAAAACACCATCACCGCCCCAAATGAGGCGGTGAACTTTACTCGTTTTAACTATTAATTACGAGCCTAAAAAAAACAGGTGTATCAAACAGATTGCAGGCGGGCGGGGTCAATATGGAACAGTGTAGAGAAGTTTTCCGTCGTGACGCGGGCCAGCTCTTCGATACTGACACCCTTCAGAACGGCCATGTATTCAGCCACGTCTCTCGTCATTGCTGGCTGGTTTTCTTTACCGCGATGCGGTACCGGAGCCAGATAAGGAGAGTCTGTTTCCACCAGAATACGATCGAGCGGAACATAACGCGCAGCATCGCGAAGCTGCTCAGCGTTACGGAACGTCACGATCCCGGAAAACGAGATATAAAACCCTAAATCAAGCAGTTTTCCCGCCGTTTCTCTGTCTTCTGTGAAACAGTGTAGTACGCCACCGCAATCCGTCACGTTTTCTTCCCTGAGGATCGCCAGGGTATCGGCGCGGGCATCGCGGGTATGAACGATAACCGGTTTGTTAAGCTCACGGCCAATGCGAATGTGATGGCGGAAGGACTCCTGCTGACGCGCCATGGTCTCCGGCGTGTAGTAATAGTCCAGCCCGGTTTCCCCCATCGCTACCACGCCCTCTTCGGCCGCCAGACGACGTAACTCCTCGACGTCGTATGCTTCATCCTGATTGAGCGGATGCACGCCACAGGAAAAGACAACATTAGGGCGAACGCCCACCAGCTCACGCATGGTGCGATAGCCCGGCAGCGTGGTAGCCACCGCAAGGCAAAATTTCACATCGCGGGCGGCGGCTTTAGCCAGCACGTCGTCCACGTCTTTATGCAGGGATTGATAATCCAGGCCATCGAGATGGCAGTGTGAGTCGACTAAAAACATAATGTCTCTCTCAGAGATGGGAAACAGGCGGAGTAACGCCTGGTTGCAGGTAATGTTCGATACGCAGTAACTGGTCGGTCAGTACAAGCTCGCGATTAAGACCGGTTACCGTTAAAAGTTGTTCGCGGCTCTGGCAAGTATCGTGCAGGATCGCACGCAACGTGGCGCCTGGCAGACGATTCGCCAGCGTGTTTACCAGTGGCCAGACATCGGGATTGGTCAGCAGCGTGGCCCCCTGCTGGATCTTGAGGGCATCCAGAAGTAAGGCAGCCAGCCAGTGCAGACGCTCGGCAGCCTGATCGCTGTTAAGTGCAGGCAGTACGCTCAACCAGTCACCGCTCTCCAGCGCAGAGGCAACGGCGCGGCAAAGCGCTTCTCGTTGCGACCAGACGTCCGCCTGCAGCAGAGCCAGCGCCGCGGCAGGTGCGCCGCTGCTGAGGCGCAATGCGGACAACGCGCTATCCTGTGACGTTGTCACCTCACGCTCCAGCCAGCTCAGCGCCCACGATTCCTGGGGAGTCGCAAGGTGATGAAGCCGACACCGACTGCGTAACGTCGCCAGTAATCGACCCGGATCGCGGCATGACAGGAAGAACCACGTTTTTTCCGGTGGCTCCTCCAGCGTTTTAAGCAGCGCGTTTGCCGCCGCCTCGGTAAGCAACGCCGCGTCTTTCAGCCAGACGACTTTTGCGCCACCCAGTCGTGCGTGCTCGTATAATTTTTCACTGACTTCACGCACGGCATCGATACCGAGCGCACTTTTGCCCTTCTCCGGCTCCAGCGTGTAATAGTCAGGATGTGTGCCCGCCTGCATCAGCTGGCAGCCGCGGCATTTACCGCAGCTTTTGTGACCTTCTGGCTGCTGGCACATCAGAAAACGGGTGATGGCGTAGATCAATGCATCTTCACCCATGCCCGGCAATGCCTGAATCAGTAACGCATGATGCCCCCGTCCGGCCTGATAGCTGGCGATCAGCTGTTCAAAGTGCGGGCGCAACCATGGGTACCATTTCATGCCTGTTGCTCCTGTAGCCAGTGTTTGACAGTTTCCTCAATGGAACGGGTCACCTCTTCCAGGGACTGCGTCGCATCAATGGTGCGAATGGAACTGTCCTGACTGGCGAGTTCAAGATAACGCGCGCGGGTGCGATTAAAGAAGTCGAGCGACTCTTGCTCAATGCGATCCAGCTCGCCGCGCGCGCGCGCGCGCTTCAGGCCCACTTCCGGCGTTACATCCAGATACAGCGTCAGATCGGGGCGGAAATCCCCTAATACTGCATCACGCAACGTTGCCAGCATTGTCTGGTCAATTCCGCGTCCCCCGCCCTGATACGCCTGAGTCGACAGATCGTGACGGTCGCCAATGACCCACTTGCCAGCGGCCAGAGCCGGTTTGATGACCGTCTCTACCAACTGCACGCGAGCGGCATAGAACATCAGCACTTCGGCTTTGTCAGTGATAACTTCATCGCCCACGGATTTGATATCCAGCACCAGGCTGCGCAGCTTTTCAGCCAGCTGCGTACCGCCGGGTTCACGGGTAAACACCATGTCCGCAACGCCGAGCGTTTTCAGCGTTTCGATTACCACGTTGCGGGCTGTGGTTTTACCGGCTCCTTCGAGTCCCTCAATGACAATGTATTTACTGCGCATTTTTTTCCTTAAGTGCCTTCAGATAATTCTGAACGGAGCGATTATGGCTGGCAAGGTTGGTGTTAAAGGTATGCCCCCCTTTTCCATCAGCCACAAAGTAGAGATACGGTGTTTTTGCCGGATGCGCGGCCGCCTTAAGCGAGGCTTCGCTCGGCGTGGCAATCGGGCCTGGCGGCAGGCCGCTAATAACGTAGGTATTATACGCCGTCGGCGTCTCCAGATCTTTTCGTGAAATCTTGCCGCTGTAGCTCTCACCCATTCCGTAAATCACGGTAGGGTCAGTTTGCAGACGCATGCCAATGCGCAGTCGGTTGATAAAGACCGACGCCACCTGGTCGCGCTCTGAAGCCACCGCGGTCTCTTTCTCAATAATTGAGGCCATGGTGACAAACTGGTTTTGATCTTTATACGGCAGGCCATCGGCGCGCCCTTCCCACGCAGATTCCACCGCCGCGACCATTTTTTTGTGCGCACGCTTCAGGATCGCCACATCGGTTGTTCCGGCTGTATACATCCAGGTGTCCGGCCAGAACCAGCCTTCAACCCACTCGGGATGTTCAAATTCAAGTACCGCGGCAACCGTCTGGTAACTGTCATCTTTCAGCGTATGTTTAATATACGGCGCATCACGCAGCTGTTTGAGGTAATCGCTAAGGCGCATCCCTTCAACAAACCGCAGCGGGAACTGCGCTTCTTTGCCGCTTTCCAACAACTGCAGCATCTCTCTGACGGTCATCCCGGGCGTGAAACGATAGGTGCCAGCTTTAAAATGAGACAGCTCAGGTTCCACACGCAATAACCACTGGAACACGCGTGGACGATTAATGATTTTATCGCCATAAAGCTGTTCACCGAGCGCCAGTCGCCCGGTTCCCGCTTTCAGGGTAAAGATCGTTTCGTCCTTAATCAGGATCTTACTGTCCGCCAGCTGGCGAACTTTCCACATTCCCGCGCCGCCAGCGATACCCAGCGCAACGATTAGGAGGAGGACAAAGCGCAACATTTTCTTCATGACTATCTGGTTTGCTCACATATCGGGGCTAAAAAAGAGAACAGCTCGCGCGATGGCAAGCAAATTTGACCATAAGCGCGGACAGGTATAACCGGCATCAGCGCGTTGCAAATAACGATTTCATCTGCTGCCTGCAACGCCTCTTCGCGTGCGTTAACTTCGACAACGTGAAAGTCAGAGCGTGCCAGCTGCTGCAAACAAAACTGACGCATAATACCGTTGACTCCCGCCTGTTCCAGCGAAGGCGTGAAAACAGTGTTGCCCTGCCGCCAGAATAAATTAGCCGCACAGCATTCCGTAATGAACCCTTCGCTGTCAAGAACCAGCGCTTCATCGGCTGTCGTCTGCTCAAGATGAGTACGGATTAGCACCTGCTCAAGACGATTGAGATGTTTTATCCCGGCAAGCATGGGGTTTCTTCCCAGACGTACCGGGCTGAGCGTCAGGGTAACGCCCTCTTCACGCCAGCGCGGATACTGGGCAGGATACGCAGAAACCGACAGCATCCGGGTGGGATGTTGGCAACTGACACCGCTATAACCCCGTCCACCGCTGCCGCGGCTGATAATGACCTTGAGTACCCCACTGGGCTTTCCGGACGCAAGCTGGCACATTTCCTGGCGCAACGTGTCCCATTGCGTAAAGGGGATCAGTAACGTTTTGCAGGCCGTTTGCAGACGACGTATATGCGCATCCAGCAGACACACGTCGCCATCCGCAATGCGCGCCGTGGTAAAGCAGCCATCACCAAACTGAGTCGCCCTGTCGCTTGCAGGCAGAGATTCTTGCTCAAGGCCATTGATTAAAAACATGGTGGCTCCTTATGCGTGGGCGTTTAGTCTGGCAGGATGTCGTGCAGCCGACAAGAAGATTAGCCTGAATAAAAAAGGCCCGACAAGCGGACCTTTTTTCACAGCCATAGGGTACGCAGACTCAGATCTTTTTGAAGATCAGAGAACCGTTAGTACCGCCAAAGCCGAAGGAGTTACACAGGGTGTACTCCATTCCACTCACCTGGCGCGCTTCGTGAGGAACGAAGTCCAGATCGCAACCTTCATCCGGGTTATCCAGGTTGATGGTTGGCGGAACAGCCTGGTCGCGCAGCGCAAGAATAGAGTAAATAGACTCTACAGCCCCCGCCGCACCCAACAGGTGACCGGTCATGGATTTTGTGGAACTGACCAGTACACGGCTGGCAGATTCACCGAAGATAGACTTAACAGCCTGAGCTTCTGCTTTATCGCCCGCAGGGGTAGAGGTACCGTGTGCGTTAACGTAGCCGATTTGCGCTGGGGTAATACCCGCATCGCGAATCGCGTTTTCCATGGCCAGCGCGGCGCCCGCACCATTTTCTGGCGGTGACGTCATGTGATAGGCATCGCTGCTCATACCAAAGCCAACGACTTCAGCATAAATTTTCGCGCCACGTTTTTTCGCATGTTCGTACTCTTCCAGAACGAGCATACCTGCACCATCGCCCAGCACGAAACCGTCACGGTCTTTGTCCCAAGGACGGCTTGCCGCCTGAGGATTATCGTTGCGGGTAGACAGCGCGCGCGCAGCACCAAAGCCACCCACGCCAAGCGGGGTACTGGCTTTTTCAGCACCGCCCGCCACCATAGCATCTGCATCGCCGTACGCAATCATACGCGCGGCCTGGCCGATGTTATGCACGCCAGAGGTACATGCGGTCGCGATAGAAATGCTTGGCCCACGCAGACCGAACATGATGGTCAGGTGACCCGCCACCATATTAACAATCGTGGACGGAACGAAGAACGGGCTGATTTTACGCGGTCCGCCATTCATGAGAGATGAATGGTTTTCCTCGATCAGACCAAGACCGCCAATCCCGGAGCCAATAGCGGCACCGATACGGGTTGCGTTCTCTTCCGTAATTTCAAGGCCAGAATCCTGCATGGCCTGAACGCCAGCGACAATTCCATATTGAATGAAGGCATCCATCTTGCGCTGTTCTTTGCGCGAGATGATCTCTTCACAGTTAAAATCCTTTACTAAGCCAGCAAATTTCGTTGCATAGGCGCTAGTATCGAAATGGTCGATTAGGCTGATGCCGCTCTGACCGGCAAGGAGAGCTTTCCAGGTGGACTCTACGGTATTGCCGACAGGAGACAACATGCCAAGTCCGGTCACAACTACACGACGCTTAGACACGTTTGTCCTCCAGGGAGGGATAAAAAAAGAGATTCGTGGGACTAAAAAAGATAAAACTCAGGCGGTCGAATGACCGCCTGGAGATGTTCACTTACGCCTGGTGGCCGTTGATGTAATCAATGGCAGCCTGAACGGTGGTGATCTTCTCAGCTTCTTCGTCCGGAATCTCAGTATCAAACTCTTCTTCCAGAGCCATTACCAGCTCAACGGTGTCAAGAGAATCTGCGCCCAGGTCTTCAACGAAGGAAGCGGAGTTCACAACTTCTTCCTGCTTAACGCCCAGCTGTTCGCCGATAATTTTCTTAACGCGTTCTTCGATAGTGCTCATACTCTTAAATTTCCTATCAAAACTCGCTTTCGCGATGGTTTTCGTAGTGTATAAAATGTTGAAAAATTTGCAACTAAATCCCGGCAGGTCTTACCACGATTTTACGTTATTTTGAGGCCAATCCCCCCAATAACGCAAATATTTTCGATCGTGATTAAACCATATACATCCCGCCGTTGACGTGGAGGGTTTCACCAGTGATGTAACCCGCTTCGTCAGAGGCTAAAAATGCAACCGCGCTGGCAATTTCTTTAGGGTCGCCTAAGCGGCCCGCAGGAACAGCTGCCAGCGTACCCGCACGCTGCTCATCAGTCAGCGCACGCGTCATGTCCGTTTCAATAAAGCCCGGAGCAACAACGTTTACAGTAATCCCGCGGGACGCGACTTCACGCGCCAGCGACTTACTGAAACCAATCAGACCTGCTTTCGCCGCAGCGTAGTTAGCCTGACCAGCATTTCCCATGGTACCAACCACAGAACCGACAGTGATAATACGACCATGACGCTTTTTCATCATAGCGCGCATTACCGCTTTTGACAGACGGAATACAGATGACAGGTTGGTTTCGATAATATCGTTCCACTCGTCGTCTTTCATTCGCATCAACAGGTTATCGCGAGTGATCCCGGCATTATTGACCAGAATATCCACTTCGCCAAACTCTGCGCGAATATTTTCCAGAACAGATTCGATAGATGCTGGTTCGGTCACATTCAGTACCAGACCTTTACCGTTCGCACCCAGATAGTCGCTGATGGCCTTCGCGCCATTCTCGCTGGTTGCTGTACCAATCACTTTCGCGCCGCGCGCGGCCAGTGTTTCAGCAATTGCACGCCCGATACCGCGGCTTGCGCCAGTGACCAGGGCAATTTTTCCTTCAAAACTCATGGTATTCCTCTTTTATTGCGAGAGTGCCGCTTCAATGGCTTCCGGCTCGTTAATCGCCGAGGCAGTCAGGGTGTCAACAATACGTTTTGTCAAACCAGTCAGGACTTTCCCTGGGCCGACTTCGTACAGGTGCTCAACGCCCTGAGAGGCCATAAACTCAACGGTTTTGGTCCACTGTACCGGGCTATAAAGCTGGCGAACCAGCGCATCACGGATAGCCTCCGGCGTGGTTTCACATTTCACATCGACGTTGTTCACAACGGAAATCGTCGGTGCGTTAAAGGTAATTTTTTCCAGTTCAACCGCCAGCTTGTCAGCAGCAGGTTTCATCAGCGCACAGTGGGACGGAACACTCACTGGCAGCGGCAGCGCACGTTTCGCCCCCGCGGCTTTACAGGCTGCACCTGCACGTTCAACCGCTTCTTTATGACCGGCGATAACCACCTGGCCTGGCGAGTTGAAGTTAACCGGTGAAACCACCTGACCTTCTGCTGATTCTTCACACGCTTTTGCGATGGAAGCATCGTCGAGACCGATAATAGCAGACATGCCGCCCGTGCCTTCTGGCACCGCTTCCTGCATGAATTTACCACGCAGTTCTACCAGGCGTACCGCGTCAGCAAAGGCGATCACACCGGCACAGACCAGTGCAGAGTATTCACCCAGGCTATGGCCCGCGAGCAGGGCTGGCGCTTTGCCGCCCTTCTGCTGCCAGACGCGCCACAGCGCAACGGAAGCAGTAAGCAGTGCTGGCTGAGTCTGCCAGGTTTTGTTCAGCTCTTCGGCCGGACCTTGTTGGGTCAGCGCCCATAAATCATAACCCAGCGCATCGGAAGCTTCACGGAAAGTCTCTTCGATTACCGGATAGTTTGCTGCCATTTCAGACAACATCCCAACGGTTTGAGAGCCCTGCCCCGGAAACACAAAAGCAAATTGCGTCATCTTTTAATCCTTATCCTAGAAACGAACCAGCGCGGAACCCCAGGTGAACCCGCCACCGAAGGCTTCAAGCAAGACCAACTGGCCCCGTTTGATTCGTCCGTCACGTACCGCTTCATCAAAGGCGCACGGTACTGACGCCGCAGAGGTATTGCCGTGGCGATCGAGCGTCACCACAACGTTATCCATCGACATGCCCAGCTTTTTCGCAGTTGCACTGATAATACGCAGGTTCGCCTGATGCGGCACCAGCCAGTCGAGTGCGGTGCGCTCAAGGCCATTCGCCTCCAGCGTTTCATCAACAATGTGGGCCAGTTCCGTCACCGCGACCTTAAACACTTCGTTACCTGCCATGGTCAGATAGATAGAGCTATCCGGATTCACACGGTCGGCATTAGGCAGCGTTAACAGTTCGCCATAGCTACCGTCAGCATGCAGATGCGTGGAGATGATGCCCGGCTCTTCAGACTGACCCAGCAGTACGGCACCCGCACCATCACCAAAAATAATGATCGTTCCGCGATCGGTTGGATCGCAGGTACGCGCCAGCACGTCAGCACCGATCACCAGCGCATACTTCACCGCGCCGGATTTTACATACTGATCGGCAACGCTCAATGCATAGGTGAAACCTGCGCAGGCTGCGGCAACGTCAAACGCCGGGCAGCCTTTAATACCGAGCATATTCTGCACCTGGCACGCTGCGCTTGGGAAAGCATGCGTGGCCGATGTTGTGGCAACCACGATCAAACCAATCTGATCTTTATCGATGCCCGCCATCTCGATAGCACGCTGTGCGGCTTCGTAACCCATGGTGGACACGGTTTCGTCTGGCGCGGCGATACGACGTTCACGGATACCTGTGCGCGTGACAATCCACTCGTCAGACGTATCTACCATTTTTTCCAGATCGGCGTTGGTTCGCACTTGTGTTGGCAGATAGCTGCCGGTACCAATAATCTTCGTATACATGTACGCTCAGTCACTTTTAGCTAATACAGATTCCAGGCGAGCGGCAATCCGCTGAGGGACTTGTCGCTGCACCGCCTGCACTGCCTGTTCAATGGCGACAGTAAATGCTCGCTGATTGGCGGCACCGTGACTCTTGATCACAATGCCGCGCAATCCTAACAGACAGGCGCCATTATACTGGTCGGGGTTGAGGTGACTGAATCGCCGCGTCAGGCTTTTTTGTAACCAACGCTTTAATAAAATCAGCCACCAGGCGCTTTTTTTACCTTCTCCCTGCGATTTGAGGAGAGAAAGGAACATTCGCACAACCCCTTCCATGGTTTTTAACGTCACGTTTCCAGTGAAGCCATCACACACCAGAACATCCGTTTTCCCCGTCAGCAACTCATTGGCTTCGAGATAACCAATATAGTTGATGGAGGGAACCTGTTTAAGCAATTCGGCAGCCTCACGAATGCTGTCCAGGCCTTTGGTCTCTTCTTCACCTATGTTCAGTAACGCAACACGGGGAGTCTTGATCCCGACCACTTCTTCTGCCAGCACCGACCCCATCACGGCAAACTGAGCCAGCATTGTACTATCACAATCGACGTTAGCGCCCAGATCGAGCACCACCGTTTTGCCCTTTTGCTGATGCGGGAGTACCGTCACCAGCGCCGGACGCTCAATGCCCTCAATAGGCTTGAGCAGTAATTTCGACAGCCCCATCAGCGCGCCGGTATTTCCCGCGCTGACGCAGGCCTGCGCACGTCCTTCTTTTACCAGCTCCAGCGCCATTCGCATAGAGCTGCCACGGCTATTGCGAATCGCCTGCGATGGCCGGGCATCACTGGCAATAACTGACTGCGCAGGAATAATCTGCAGACGTGAACGTTGTTCGAAGTCAGCTTTTGCAAGTAATGGCGTGATTGTGTCGGGATTGCCGACTAAAAGAAGTGTGAGTTGCGAATTAGAATTCAGTGCCTGCAATGCTGCAGGCACCGTCACGGAAGGCCCAAAATCTCCTCCCATGACATCTAACGCCAGGGTTAGACGTGTCAAGGTATCGTCGCAGCCTGGTTCGGTAAATTCCCCGTTTGCACGGGGAGTTCCTCACTAAGCCTAATCACGCAAACGCGTGATTACTTAGTGATAACCTTGCGGCCGCGGTAGAAACCGTCAGCAGTGATGTGGTGACGCAGGTGTTTCTCACCAGAAGTCTTATCTACAGACAGGCTGGTAACTGCAGTCAGCGCGTCATGGGAACGACGCATGCCACGTTTGGAACGGGTTGGTTTATTCTGTTGTACGGCCATGGACCTTACTCCTCAATTACTTACGCTTTAAGCTGGCTAATACGGCAAATGGGTTTGGTTTTTGCGCTTCATCAGGCAGTTCCCCAAAGACCATGTCCGCCTCGGACACTTCACAGTGTTCAGAATCATGCACCGGAACCACTGGCAAGGTGAGGATGATTTCATCTTCAACCAGAGCCAGAAGATCGATTTCACCGAATTCGTTAACCTCAATCGGCTCATACGCTTCCGGGAGTGCCTCAGCCTGTTCGTCAGAACGAACCGGACTGAAACAATACGTTGTGTGAACGTGCTGTGTGAACGGTTTCCCGCAACGCTGACATTCGAGCGTTACCGTCACCTTTGCATCACCGGTTAAAACGGCAAGGCGCTGGTTATCGATAGCGAACGACATGGAGCATTCCACATCACTGTCCACACTGACTACGGATTCGGCAATACGCTCAGCCTGATCGGAAGTATAGATACCTTCGTAATCGAGGCGTTTTTGAGCCGTACGAACCGGATCAAGAGTCAGGGGTAATTTTACCTTTTGCATAGGGCGCGCATATTAACTTTGTAACGTCATATAGTCAAAGAAAAAGGCAACCAGGGCTGCCTTTTGCCAATTATTCGCACACATTGCGGCCTGTAGTTTAAAATGGCTGGCATCGATACGCTATATCTGGTGATAAAAATATGCCAAATCTCGTTCTCGCTTCCACTTCTCCCTACCGCCGAATGTTGCTGGAAAAGCTCGGGATCCCGTTTGTGTGTGCCGCGCCGGACGTTGACGAGACGCCACAACCTGGCGAGTCGCCGCGTCATCTAGTGACGCGTCTGGCGAAAGAGAAAGCACAATCGCTTGCCGCACAATACCCTTCGCATTTGATTATAGGCTCCGATCAGGTTTGCGTGCTGGATGGTGTCATCACCGGTAAGCCACACACCGAAGAGAATGCCTGTAAACAGCTTATGCAGGCGCGCGGCAATATTGTTACCTTTTATACCGGCCTCGCGCTCTACAACTCCGCCGTGGGCCACCTGCAGACCGAATGCGAACCGTTTGATGTTCACTTCCGACACCTGAGCGAGCAAGAAATCACTGATTATGTGCGTCGTGAACGGCCGCTGAACTGCGCCGGCAGTTTTAAAAGTGAAGGTCTTGGGATTGCGCTCTTCGAAAAGCTGGAGGGGCGTGATCCGAACACGCTGGTGGGCTTACCGCTGATTGCGCTGTGCCAGATGTTAAGACGCGAAGCGTGTAATCCGCTGACGGCGTGACCGTTGCAACCTGATGCCCTCACCCCGGCCCTCTCCCACAGGGAGAGGGGGCAAACATAAAAAACGGCAATTCCGTTGCCGTTTAACTTTTACCTTAGCCGCGCAGAACTTTCAGGCAGCGTTTCAACTGCTCATCCAGCGGCGCTTCAATACGTATAGTCTCGCCGGTATTCGGATGGGTAAACTTCAGCGCTGCCGCATGGAGGAACAGACGCGACAGCCCCGTCCCCGCCAGTTGCTTATCAAATTCCCTGTCGCCATAGCGATCGTCAAACGCAATCGGATGGCCAGCAAACTGGGTATGCACGCGAATCTGGTGGGTTCGGCCCGTCACCGGGCTACAGCGCACCAGGGTGGCAAACTCATAGCGCTCTTCTACTTTAAAGCGCGTCTCAGACGGTTTACCTTCCTGGCTGACGCGAACGATTCGCTCACCGCTTTGCAAAATATTTTTCAACAGCGGGGCCTGCACCACTTTCACGTGGGACTGCCACTGACCGCGCACCAGCGCCAGATAATCTTTCTGCATCCCTTTTTCGCGCAGCTGCTCGTGCAACGAGCGCAGGGCTGAACGTTTTTTGGCGACCAGCAGCACGCCAGAGGTGTCACGATCGAGACGGTGAACCAGTTCGAGGAAACGGGCTTCCGGGCGCAGCGCGCGCAGCCCTTCAATCACGCCGAAGCTGAGACCGCTGCCGCCGTGTACCGCCGTACCCGACGGTTTATTCAGCACCAGGATATGGTCATCTTCATACAGGATCACATCACTCAGGGCGGCCACCTTCTGCAGCTTAGGCGACACGACCTCTTCTTCACGTTCGGCAACACGCACCGGCGGGATACGCACTTCGTCACCGGCTTCGAGCTTATACTCAGGCTTCACGCGTTTTTTGTTAACCCGCACCTCGCCCTTACGCAGGATGCGGTAAATCATGCTTTTTGGTACCCCTTTCAGTTGGGTGCGCAAAAAGTTATCGATACGTTGCCCCGCTTCATCATCGGCGATAGCAACCATTTTTACGGCTGGAGTCTCTGTTTTCATGGTTGGCGATTCTAAATATCGTCAGGCATTAGCGCCACTCATTTTTCTATGCTTATATTTACTTTTATCCGGCCTGCCCCGGTTTCGCGCAATCGATTTGGTGGTTATTAAACCAATCACCATCCTGAAGTGAAGAAACTGTGAGTAACCGGGTGATAATTGGTAAAAGTCATCTTGCTATAACCCGGCGAGCAGTGGAATAATGAAGCCGTTTTCCGCGTTAAATCCGGGTTTTGTAAGGATGTCGACGGAATGACCAATTTTGTCTGACCGATCATCCACGCAGCAATGGCGTAAGACGTATTGATCTTTCAGGCAGTTAGCGGGCTGCGGGTTGCAGTACTTCCCGGTATAAGGATTGTTCTCTGGAGAGTTCTACCCAGGCAATTCCCCTGATAATTGCGCTGTGTTTCCGTATGAAACACAGGCAACCGACACTCTGCGCCTCTTAAGCGAGCGACAACCGTGAGGTTGGCGACGTGAATAGACACGAGGCCATCGGTTCATACCCCGGAAAGCGCCACCTTGCCCGCAGCTTTGTCGTCAATGTAAGAATAACGAGTAAGTTACGATGAAAAGAATGTTAATCAACGCAACTCAGCAAGAAGAGTTGCGTGTCGCCCTTGTGGATGGGCAGCGCCTGTACGATCTGGATATCGAAAGTCCTGGACACGAACAGAAAAAAGCGAACATTTACAAAGGTAAAATCACCCGCATTGAACCAAGCCTTGAGGCTGCATTTGTCGATTACGGTGCTGAGCGTCATGGTTTCCTCCCTCTGAAAGAAATCGCCCGCGAATATTTCCCTGCTAACTACAACGCTCATGGCCGTCCGAATATCAAAGATGTTCTGCGTGAAGGTCAGGAAGTGATTGTTCAGATTGATAAAGAAGAGCGCGGCAACAAAGGTGCCGCACTGACAACCTTTATCAGCCTGGCGGGAAGTTATCTGGTACTGATGCCAAACAACCCGCGTGCGGGTGGTATCTCTCGCCGTATCGAAGGCGATGACCGTACCGAACTGAAAGAAGCGCTGGCCAGTCTTGAACTGCCGGATGGCATGGGTCTTATCGTGCGTACCGCCGGTGTGGGCAAATCTGCCGAAGCGCTGCAGTGGGACTTAAGCTTCCGTCTGAAGCACTGGGAAGCTATCCAGAAAGCAGCAGAAAGCCGCCCTGCGCCGTTCCTGATCCACCAGGAAAGTAACGTTATTGTACGTGCCTTCCGCGACTATCTGCGTCAGGATATCGGTGAAATTCTCATCGACAACCCGAAAGTGCTTGAGCTGGCTCGCCAGCACATCGCCGCACTGGGTCGTCCGGACTTCACCAGCAAAATCAAACTGTACACCGGCGAAATCCCGCTGTTCAGCCACTATCAGATTGAATCCCAGATTGAGTCCGCCTTCCAGCGTGAAGTCCGTCTGCCATCCGGCGGTTCTATCGTTATCGATACCACAGAAGCGCTGACCGCTATCGACATCAACTCCGCACGTGCGACGCGCGGCGGCGATATCGAAGAGACCGCCTTCAACACCAACCTTGAAGCCGCTGATGAAATCGCCCGCCAGCTCCGCCTGCGCGACCTGGGTGGTCTGATTGTTATCGACTTTATCGACATGACCCCTGTTCGTCACCAGCGTGCGGTTGAAAACCGTCTGCGCGAAGCGGTGCGCCAGGATCGTGCGCGTATCCAGATTAGCCATATTTCACGCTTCGGCCTGCTGGAGATGTCCCGCCAGCGCCTGAGCCCGTCTCTGGGCGAATCCAGCCATCACGTTTGCCCGCGCTGCTCCGGTACCGGGACCGTTCGTGATAACGAATCTCTGTCTCTCTCTATTCTGCGTCTGATTGAAGAAGAAGCGCTGAAAGAGAACACCAAAGAGGTTCACGCCATTGTTCCGGTGCCAATTGCCTCCTACCTGCTGAACGAAAAACGTGCCGCGGTGAGTGCCATTGAAGCGCGCCAGGGCGGCGTTCGCTGCATCATCGTGCCAAACGACCAGATGGAAACGCCGCACTATCACGTGCTGCGTGTCCGTAAAGGCGAAGAGACCAGCACGCTCAGCTACCTGCTGCCGAAGCTGCATGAAGAAGAGATGGCGCTGCCATCTGATGAAGAGCCAGCCGAGCGTAAACTGCCAGAGCAGCCTGCGTTAGCGACCTTCATCATGCCGGAAGCTCCGCCAGAAAGTGCCCTGGAAAAACCAGCGGCTAAACCTGCGGCACAAAAACCGGCAGTGGCGGCAAAAGCCGAGCCAGCACAACCGGGTCTGCTGAGCCGTTTCTTTGGCGCGCTGAAGAAAATGTTCGCAGGTGAAGAAGTTCAGCCAGAGCAGCCGAAAGAAGAACCTAAAGCGGCTAAACCTGAGCGTCAGCAGGACCGTCGTAAGCGTCAGAACAACCGCCGCGATCGTAATGACCGCAGCGACCGTAACGAGCGTCGTGACAACCGTTCGGACAACAATGAAGGCCGTGAGCAACGCGAAGACAACCGTCGCAACCGTCGCGAGAAACAACAGCAGAACGTTGAAGATCGTGAAATTCGCCAGCAGGCGGGCGATGAGTCCGAGAAGAGCAAACAGCGCGACGAGCAGCAGCCTCGCCGTGAGCGTAACCGTCGCCGTAACGACGAAAAACGCCAGGCGCAGCAGGACGTCAAAAACCTGAATCGCGAAGAGCCTGCTGAGCAGCAGGAGACCGAGCAGGAAGAACGTACTCAGGTAATGCCACGTCGTAAGCAGCGCCAGCTGACTCAGAAAGTGCGCGTCGGTGCTGTTCAGGCAGAAGAAACCGCAGCTGTCGCAGCCGAAGTGACAGAAACCACAACGGGCACGCAGGTTGCGAAAGTTGATCTCCCGGCCGTCGTGGAAAATCAGGTAGAGCAGGATGAAAACGGTGAAAACCGTGACAACGCGGGTATGCCACGTCGCTCGCGCCGTTCTCCGCGTCATCTGCGCGTGAGCGGTCAGCGTCGTCGTCGCTACCGTGACGAGCGTTACCCAACGCAGTCCCCAATGCCAATGACCGTGGCGTGCGCGTCACCTGAAATGGCATCCGGTAAAGTCTGGATCCGCTACCCTGTTGCTCGCCCGGAACAGGCTGTTGAAGAACAGGCAGTGACCGAAGAGGTGATTGCACCAGCAGCAGCGGCAGAAGAGGTTGTAACGGAAGCGGCAACCGTGGTTGAACCACAGGTTGTTGAAACTGAAGCACCTCACGCTGTGGACGTCGAAACCACCCATCCAGAAGTGATTGCTGCGCCGGTTGATGCCGCGCCGCAGCTTATTGCCGAAGAAGATGCCGTGGTGGCTGAAGAAGTCGCTGAAGAGGCTGAACCTGTAGCCGCAGTGGAAGAAACCGCTGAAACCATCGTTGAAACCACGACCGAAGAGGTTGTGCAGGACGTTGAGATTCAGGTTGAACCTGTTGTTGAAGAAGCGAAAGCGCCGGAAGTGAAACCCGAGCCGGTGAAGGTTGCCGTCGCGCCTGCGCACGTTGCCACAGCACCGATGACTCGCGCCCCTGCGCCTGAGTATGTGCCTGAAGCACCGCGTCACAGCGACTGGGTTCGCCCGGAGTTCAACTTCGAAGGTAAAGGTGCTGCCGGTGGTCACAGTGCTACGCACAAGGCTACTGCACCAGCAACCCGTCCGCAGTCAGTTGAATAACGCACGCTAAGTGTGCAAGCCGACCTTCGGGTCGGCTTTTTTATGGCTGCGGTAGCGGCTTTCTCATTCCAGTGACCTCCGGCATGATCTGCCGCATCAACTCCAGAAAACGCCGCAAGCGCGCCGGATAGTAACGGGACCAGGGGTAAACCAGATGCACCGGTAACGCCGCCGGCTGCCACTCGGGCAGTAAATGCACCAGCCGCCCTTCCCGAATATCCTCCTGAACCGTCCAGCTTGATACCACCGCCACGCCAAGCCCGGTGAGAGCCGTATTGCGTGCGACATACAGACTGTCGGTACTGAGGCGGGGAGTAATCGCCACGCGCGCGGTGGCTGGCGAGGCATCGTGAAAAAGCTCCACATGGCGCTGGTAGAAAGAGCTGATGGCTATCCAGGGAAGCTGCTGCAAATCTTCCGGGGTGTTAACCGCCGGAAAACGGGCCAGCAATGCCGGAGAAGCCACCACTGAGCGCGGCACCTCAGCCAGCAGCACGGACACGGTCGCCGGGTCAACCTCGATGCCCACCCGAATCGCACAGTCAAGGTTGTCGCCGAGAAAGTCAGCCGACCGGTCGTTGAGCATCCACTCAATAGAAAGCTGCGGATAACGCTGTAGAAATTCGGTTAACGGTTTCAGGAGCTGATCCTGACCAAACGCGTGCGGGGCGCGTACCCGCAGGACGCCTAGCGGTTCGTCTTCTGTCTGCCCTACCTCATCTTCCAGTGCCAGCCAGCTGTCAATCACCCGACGGGCGTGCTGATAGCAGCGCTCGCCGTCATCCGTCAGACGCGTCGTGTGAGTAGTGCGCAATATCAGGCGCACACCGAGCATCGTCTCAAGCGACTGCAACCGTCGGCTCACCGTGGCCTGGGTGGTTGCCAGCTGCCGTGCCGCCGCAGAGAGGGACCCGGCCTCAACAATACGAACAAACGTCCGCATTAGCTCCACCCTGTCTATACGCTCAACTCTTTTAATCATCTTTTTGCCTATACGCTAAACGTATAAGCGTTTTACCACCGGGCCCGCTACCGCTGCAAGGCGTGCTGATAAAAAATAGCCACACACGATGAATGAGGAACATCTTATGAACACAACATCCGCCGCCCATGCCGTAAGCCGCTGGGTCATCTTAATGCTGGCGCTCGGTGCGGGCTTCAGTGTGGCATCCATCTATTATGCCCAGCCTCTGCTGCCGCTGATGGGCGCTGACCTGCACCTGAGTATCGAAGGAATGGGCATGGTCCCGACGCTTACCCAGGCGGGATATGCTCTGGGGATCCTGTTCCTGCTGCCGCTCGGCGACCGCCACGACCGCAGAACACTGATCCTGATAAAAAGTGCAGCCCTGGCGCTATTTCTGCTTGGCTGTAGCCTGACCGGACAGATCCACTCCCTGCTGCTGGCAAGTCTGCTTATCGGCATGGCCGCCACCATGGCGCAGGATATCGTCCCTGCCGCGGCAATCCTTGCACCGGAAGGCAAACAGGGGAAAACCGTCGGTACGGTGATGACCGGCCTGTTGCTGGGTATTCTGCTCTCCCGAACCGTCAGCGGCGTGGTAGGTGAGGCTTTTGGCTGGCGCATCATGTACCAGCTGGCTGCCGCGAGCATTGCGTTTATCGGCGTTGTTATGTGGGCCGTACTCCCGCGGTTTGCCATCCACTCCACCCTGAGCTATCCGGCGCTGCTGCGTTCTATGGAACACCTGTGGCGTCGTTATCCGGCTCTGCGCCGCGCGGCGCTGGCTCAGGGTTTTCTGTCGATTGCCTTTAGCGCCTTCTGGTCCACGCTGGCAGTGATGCTGCTGGAACGTTATCACTTAGGAAGTGCGGTCGCGGGGGGATTTGGTATTGCAGGTGCTGCAGGTGCGTTAGCCGCCCCGCTGGCGGGAGGTCTGGCCGATAAGCTGGGCGCCGGGAAAGTCACGCAGCTCGGTGCGCTTCTCGTGACCGTCTCATTTGCCCTGATGTTCCTGATGCCCGCGCTGGGCCTTCATGGACAACTCATCCTGATTGCCCTCTCCGCCGTCGGGTTCGATCTGGGTCTGCAGTCAAGCCTGGTGGCGCATCAGAATCTGGTGTATAGCCTTGAGCCGCAGGCCCGTGGACGCCTGAACGCCCTGCTCTTTACGGTAATCTTTATCGGCATGGCACTGGGCTCTGCGCTGGGCAGTAATATCTATACGCTGGCAGGATGGACTGGGGTGGTCGCGCTTGCGACGGTATGCGGCGTCATTGCGCTGGTCATTCGCCTGATTGAGAGTGCTCGCGTCAGCGCCGTGCAGGCAGACATCGCCTAAAAAAAATGCCCAATCCAGACGGATTGGGCAGTCAAAACATGCCCAGTTTCAAGACATGTTCTAAGAGGTAAAGATGTTATTTGTTCAACTGGAACAGCGACATACCCTGCATATCGCTAAACGCTTTATAGGACGCCTGCAAGGCAGCCTGCTGCATAATGTAAGAAGAAATGGCACTGTTCCAGTCAACATCGACCAAATCGCTCATCTGCTGAGTCTGCCCCAGCGCACGGTCATCGCCCAGGTTATCGAGTTTTTCCAGTTCGTTCATCTTGGTACCCACATCCGCCACGACGGTAAGGACATTGTTCTGGGTATTGGTGATGCCGATCTGTGCATCAGAAATCGCTTTGTTCTGCACTTCCGCCGCCGCAGAGTCGTTATCAACAGGAACCTTGAGCGCGGAAATCGCCGAGTCGAGGATCTTGAACATATTCGTCTCGCCATAACCGCCGCCAGGCAGTTCTTTGGCGTTGCTGGTAATACTTTCGAAGATCTGCTGACCAGTGTGGCTAATCACCATATTACGGGCGGTATCAACCTGCTGAGAGATGGCCTGTGTTCCGCCGTTGTAATCACCGGTAACGGAATCAAACGGTGGCGCTTCGGTCTTATAGCCAGCAAAAATATACCGGCCATTACCATCCGCTGAGTTTGCCAGGTTCATCAGCTGATCGCGGATACCCTGCAAGTCACTCGCCAGTGACAGACGATCGTCATCACTTAACGTGCCATTTCCTGCGTTAACGAGTTTCTCTTTCGCACTGGTAATTGCCGCGTTAATCTGGCTCAGCACGTTATCTTCCAGAGAGACTTTTTGCGTGGCGAACGTTCTCGCCAGGGCAAACTGGCTATTCTGGGATTGAGATTGTGACAGCACAACCGCCTGCGACGCCGCAATAGGATCGTCCGACGGACGGTTAACACGCTTACCAGTGGACATTTGCTCACCGTAGCTCAGCCACTTGCTCTGGGAATCGGTGATTCCCCGCATGTTCTGGTCGTACATCATCTGGGTGCTAATACGCATTTTTCACCTCAGCCTTAGCGAATATTGATAATTGCATCAAAAAGCGTGCTGGCAGTTTGTAAAACCTGCGCATTGGCAAGGTAATACTGCTGATAGCGCTGCAGGTTGCCATACTCTTCGTCGAGGTTTACCCCAGAGATGGACTGCTGCTGCTTAGTCAGTTGCGTCGCCACATTCGCTTTCGTTTCGCTGCTGGTTTTCAGCGCGGCGGTTGAGCTACCGACCGTACTGACGAGGGAAGCATAGGCATCGTTGAAAGTCTTATTGCCGCCAACAACCTTACTGTTTTGCAGATCGAGCAGTTTTTGGCCATTGCGGTTGTCGCTCTCGCCGCCGTTGCTTGCGGATGCCATAGCCAGTTTGGACTCATCTTTGAACTTGAGCTCCATATTGACGATGACATCAGAAACAGGCTTGACGATGAAACTGTCTTTGGCGTTCGCGCTACCGGTCACGTTGACGCTCAGGCCATCAAAGGAGAGATTGCCACTTGCGTCCGGGGCCATGGTGAAGCTGGTTTTATCCGAACGGGTGATCGTCCAGTCGGTGCCGTTAAACTGCAGCTTATAATCGGTGGCCTGCACTTTGGTGCTGTCTGCCACAGTGGCCGTCATTGCGGCCGTACCGGTATTGCGGCTGTTGGTTACCACGGCTGGCGAACCAAAGTCGAACAGCTTGCCACCAGCATCGCCATTGGCATCAAACCCGGCTTCATGCTGCTTATTCATCGCGTCCGCAAAGGCCAGTGCCAGCTGGTTGAGGTTGTTACGCGCTTTATCCAGATCTTCTGAGCGGAACGTAAACAAGCCCCCCAGCGAACCGGTGGTGACCATTTTCTCGGGAATTTCGACGTTGCCGGACACCTCATCGCTGTAGGCGATAGTCGTCCGGGTCGGATCGGCGCTGGATTTCACCGCAGCTAACTGGTTTGCTTTGCTCCCCTGCACCAGGCTGTAACCGTTGCCAAAGGAGACGTTATAGGTGCCACCATCCTGAACAGCCACTTCAACACCCACAATTTGGTTCAGCTCACTCACCAGCTGATCGCGCTGATCCAGCAGGTCATTTGGCGATGAACCTGCCCCTACGCCGGTAAGACGGGAAATCTGATCGTTCAGATTCGCAATCTGTTTTGCGTAGTTGTTGATCTGCTCAACGCTTGAAGCGATGGCGGTATTAACCTGAGAATCCTGATCGCGAAGATACTGGTCGTTCGTTTTAAACTGATTGACCAGACCATCCGCTTTTCCCAGCACCGTCTGTCTGGCGGCCGGGTCTTCCGCGTTACTCACCAGCGTTTGCAGGCTTTTGAAGAAATCCTGAAGCGTCGTCGAAAGTGAGTTGGTGGAATCAGAGAGCACATCGTCAATTTTTGACATCTGCTGATAGCGCGTCGTCAGACCGCTACTCTGCGTTTGCGCGGCGCGCAGTTGGTTGGTGATGAAAGCATCATATTCACGCTGTACACCAGACACATACACCCCGTTGCCCACCCAGCCACCGCCGGTCAGCGTGCTGTTAGACGCACCCAGCACGGTCGTCTGGCGGGTGTAACCTGCCACGTTATAGCTTGAAATATTATTACTGACGGTATTGAGTGCCGCCTGAGCAGCACTGAGGCCACTCATGGCGCTGTTAATCAAACTGGACATGGAGGTTCCTTTTATTCGTTCAGACACGAGTCCTGATGAAAGTTATCGGCAGCCTCCACCGGGACTTGAGAAGTTTCAGAACAGATTTTCGATATCTGTGCTATAGGCTTTGCTGACTTTCTCGCCCATCGATTTAAGCTGCTGAATCATGCTGGTGAGCTTACGCGCATAGTTCGGGTCGGTGGCATAGCCCGCATTTTGCAAGGCCTGCGCGCCCTGCTCAGGCGTAGCCGCCTGCGTAACGGCGGCATAACGCGGGTTGCGGCTCAACAGGCCTACATAATCGGACAACGCTTCCAGATAAGAGCTGTAAACGCGGAATTTTGCTTTGATCTTCACCGCCGCACCGTTTTCATATTCGGTGGTGGTGATCTCCGTTGTCGGCCCCTTCCAGCTGGCATTCGCCTTCACGCCAAAGATGTTGAAGCTCGGCTCGCCGTTTTCCTTACGGATCTGGCGCTGACCCCAGCCTGATTCCAGCGCGGCCTGCGCCAGAATCAGATGATGTGGTACCCCACTCTGTTCACTGGCAAGACGGGCCGGCAGCGAAAGCTGTGCCAGGAAGTCTTTGCTGTCGCCGGAGAGCGGCTCATCGCTGCTCACCGTCGCCTTCGGTATCGCTTTACGCACCATTTGCGTCAGCGCCTGGTTCTGATAGCTGGTCACCGTTTGCAGGTCGAACTTCATCGGCACCTGCTGCGGCTCATCCTTCGGCTGGATCCCCTGCGCGGCTTCGGTCTGTTTGACTATCATGTCAGCCAGACCGAGCCCTTTACCGGCGGTCATCTGCTGCGCAATCTGTTGGTCATACATGCTGGTATACAGGCGCGTTGAATCACTGCTGAACATGCCGTCTTTAGGCAGAGTTTCACGCATGCTCTTCAGCATCATCTGTACAAACATCCCCTCCACCTGGCGGGCGACCGGGCGGATATTCGCCGCCGGGTCTTTGCCTGCCTGGGTTTTCAGTTCGTTAAGCGACTGGGCATCCCAGGCCGCGCTGGTCAACAGTTTGCTATCGGTCAGCATCAGATGATTTCCAGTTTGGCGCGCAGACAGCCCGCACTTTGCATGGATTGCAGAATAGACATCAGATCCATCGGCGTTGCCCCCAGGGCATTCAGGGCACGCACCACGCTGTTGAGGTTAGCACTGGAGCGTACGCTCTGCAGCGAGCCCCCGCTCTGACGCAAATCGATCTGGGTTTGCGGCGTTACCACCGTCTGCCCACCACCAAACGGGGTATCCGGCTGGCTGACGTTGGCGGAGCGGTTGACCGTTACCGAGAGGTTACCCTGCGCCACGGCGCAGCTGTCCAGCGACACTTCACGGTTCATCACCACCGAACCGGTACGGGAGTTGATGATCACTTTGGCATCCTGAACAGGGACATTCACTTCCATGTTCTGGATATCCGCCAGCATGCGCACCTGGTTGCTGCCGCCCGTTGAGGTGCGGATCTGCACGGTACGGGCGTCCAGCGCCGTCGCACTGCCATAGCCGCGGCTGCGGTTGATGGTGTCGGCGATCTGCTGCGCCATGGTGAAATCTTCGTTGTTCAACTGCAGGTTGATGGTATTCCCCGCGCCGAACTGGGTCGGCAGTTCACGCTCAATGATTGCACCGTTAGTGATACGCCCGCCGTTCAGCTGGTTGACCTGCACGCTGCTGCCGCCTGCAGAGGCCCCCGCGCCGCCCACCAGAATGTTACCCTGCGCCAGGGCATAAACCTGGCTATCCACCCCTTTCAGCGGAGTCATCAGCAGCGTACCGCCGCGCAGGCTTTTGGCGTTACCCATGGAGGAAACCACCACATCGATGGTCTGCCCCTGACGCGCAAACGCCGGGTAGGAAGCGGTTACCATGACCGCCGCCACGTTTTTCAACTGCATGTTGGTGCCCGCCGGTACGGTGATACCGAGCTGGGACAGCATGTTGTTCAAGCTCTGGGTGGTGAATGGCGTCTGGGTGGTCTGGTCACCCGTGCCATCCAGGCCAACCACCAGACCATAGCCAATGAGGGAGTTTTCACGCACGCCCTGAACGCTGGTGAGATCGCGAATGCGGTCAGCCTGGGCAAATGTTGCCACCAGCATCAGCGCCACGGCGAAGATCGATTTAAACATGGGTCACCTCGCTTACATCGGCGATAAATTAAGGAAGAAGCGCTGCAGCCAGCCCATATTTTGCGCTTCGTTGATATAGCCGTTACCGACGTACTCAATGCGCGCATCCGCCACCTGGGTGGACGGAACGGTGTTGGTGCCGCTGATGGTGCGAGGGTTAACCACACCGGAGAAGCGAATGAACTCAGTGCCCTGGTTAATGGCGATCTGTTTTTCACCCACCACATGTAAATTGCCGTTAACCAGCACCTGGTCAACCGTTACCGTCAGCGTGCCGCTGAAGGTATTGCTGGCGTTCGCGCCACCTTTACCGTTAAAGGTATTGCCGCCAGACGCCTCAACATCCGCACGTGCATTGCCGAAGAGTCCCTGCAGATAGCGCGGTACGGTATCGAAGCCAAAATTGGTTTTGCCATCGCGGCTGGCATTCGCCGACGAGCTCTTGCTCGCGCTGACGTTCTCCTGCAGCACAATGGTCAGGGTATCGCCGACGTTACGCGGGCGACGGTCTTCAAACAGCGGCTGATAACCATAGTTGATCGGCTGCGCGGTCTGGAAAATGGAGCCGTTTACCACTGGCGCAGGGCCAGGAACGGGTTGGGCGGTCGTCGCACCCTGGACCAATGGTTTAGACGGGATCCAGGCACATCCGCTAAGGGTGACGGCCAGAACAGTCAGAATCGGATAACGAAACGCCGCGTTTTTTTGCATTGCCTTCATCTTCGAAAACAGGGAGCCGGTGCGGCGTTCACCGCACCGGGCTGCACCTTAGAGTTGCGTCAGTTTCTGCAGCATCTGGTCGGTCGTCGACACTGCTTTACTGTTAATTTCATACGCGCGCTGGACCTGGATCATATTCACCAGCTCTTCCGCCACGTTCACGTTCGAGGTTTCCACATAACCCTGATACAGCAGCCCTGCCCCGTTCAGGCCCGGGGTGCTCTCATTCGGCGTACCGGAGGATTGCGTTTCGGTGTAGAGGTTCTCGCCAATGCTTTCCAGACCGGTATCGTTCATGAAGGTGGTCAGGTTGAGCTGCCCCACCTGAACAGGCGCGGCCTGTCCCTGCTGGGTGACGCTCACCACGCCGTCACGCCCGATGGTGATGCTCAGGGCATTCGCCGGGATCGTGATAGCAGGCTGAACCTGGAAACCACCAGCCGTGACCAGCTGGCCGTTCTGATCGACCTGGAACGAGCCGTCACGGGTATAGGCAGAGGTCCCGTCAGGCAACTGCACCTGGAAGAAACCCTGGCCTTTAATGGCGACGTCTTTGCTGTTGTTGGTCTGAGACAGGTTGCCCTGGCTGTGCAGACGCTCGGTGGCGACCGGACGAACACCGGTACCGATCTGCAAACCTGACGGCAGCGTGGTTTGCTCAGAGGACTGTGCACCCGGCTGACGAATGGTTTGGTAAAGCAAATCTTCGAAAACGGCACGCTGACGCTTGAAACCATTGGTGCTGACGTTTGCCAGGTTGTTGGCAATCACATCCATATTGGTTTGCTGCGCGTCCAGGCCAGTTTTCGCGATCCATAAAGAACTGATCATAGGGAGTCCTGTTAACTCATAGCCAGAAGTTGGTTAGCTTTGCCCGCGTTTTCATCAACGCTGCTGATAATCTTCATCTGCATTTCAAAACGACGGGCGCTGGCGATCATGTCGGTCATGGCCTCGACCGGCTTGACGTTGCTGCCTTCCAGAACACCGGACATCACGCGAATGGTCGGGTCGGCCTGAAGCGTGGCGCCACGGGTGGCCTGAGCCGCCTGGGTCAGACGGAACATACCGTCATCACCACGCTGCACCTCTTTGCCATCCGCTTTGACCAGCTTCAGACGCCCGACGGGCGCAACGGTATTGGCCGGGTCGCCCGGGTTCAAGGCGGAGATGGTACCGTCTGCGGCGATGGTCAGCTCTGAGCCTTCCGGCACCGTCAACGGACCCGCTTCACCCATTACCGGGTGCCCCTGAATCGTCAACTGGCCCGTGGCACTGACCTGGATATTACCGTTGCGGGTATAGCCTTCGCCGCCGTCTGCCGTTTGCACGGCCAGCCAGCCGTCCTGCTGCAGAGCAACGTCCAGCGGACGGGCGGTGTAATCCATCTGCCCTGGCGTCATGTCTGCACCCGGCGTGGAGGCGGTCACCAGCGTACGCGTCGGCAGGGACAACCCTTCTACCGGCACCGCACGCAGCGCATTGAGCTGTGCGCGGAACCCCGGCGTAGAGGCGTTCGCCAGGTTGCTGGCGGTAACGGCCTGCTGATTGAGCGTCTGACTTGCCGCGCCCATCGCGGTATATATTGCGTGATCCATTGCGCTTTCCTGTTAGCCGCTTAACGCAGGTTAACCAGCGTGTTGAGGATCTGATCCTGGGTCTTGATGGTCTGCGCGTTCGACTGATAGTTACGTTGCGCGACAATCATGTTCACCAGCTCTTTACTCAGGTCGACGTTAGAGGCTTCCAGCGCACCGTTGGTCAGCGTACCGAAGTTACCGGAACCCGCGGTACCCAGCAGCGCGACGCCGGAGGACTGCGTGGCAGACCAGACGTTGTCACCTTCAGACTTCAGACCTTCGTTGTTGGCGAAGTTTGCCAGCACGATCTGGCCCAGAACCTGGGTCTGTTCGTTGGAGTAGTTACCGACCACGGTGCCGTCGTCGTTGATCTGGTAGCTCACCAGGTCGCCCGGTTTAAAACCATTCTGGCTGGTTCCAACGATGTTGTTCGCACCGGTGTTCTGCTGCATGGAGTTCGCAAAACTCATGGCGAAAGTCGCAGGTGTGGCACCAGGAATGGTCGCGGTAGTCAGGTTGATGTTGCCACCGCCGATCAGCGTACCGTTGTTGTTGAAGGTCAGCGTCGTGGCGAGAGAGGCCGTGCTGCCTGCCACGCTACCGTCCTGGGCATACACTTTCCAGGAGTTAGCCGGGGTCGCATCTTTAACGTAAAACAGGTTCATGTTGTGCGCATTACCCTGGCTGTCAAAGACGGTGACCGTACCTTTTTTGTTATAAGTATCCGGGTTGGCCGGATCAAAGGCGGTGGTCGGTGCGGTATCGGTGGAGTTGAGGTTAATCTGCTGGGAAGCCGTGGTGGTGGCCTTCGCGGCCATCAGCGTGGTCGGGATATTAATAGGCTGTGGGTTCGCACCGGTCTGAACCGTTGATGGCGTCCCGGCAACCGGATAACCGGTTAATTGCATCCCCTGCATGTTCACCAGGTTACGGTTTTCGTCCAGCTTGAACTGGCCGTTACGGCTGTAGAACACCGAGCCGTTAGCATCGACCATACGGAAGAAACCGTTCTGGCTGATGGCAACGTCCAGGCCACGACCGGTATTGGTGGTGGTGCCGTCGGTAAAGTCCTGGGTAATGCCTGCAACTTTTACGCCCAGACCCACTTTGGAACCGGCAAACATATCTGCAAATGAAGCAGAACCGGATTTAAAACCATAGGTCGCGGAGTTGGCGATGTTGTTGCCAATGACGTCCAGGTTGGTGGCCGCAGCATTCAGGCCGCTGACCGCTTGAGAAAAGGCCATGACTTACTCCTGATAAGTGTTAAGGCTTAGATAATCTGCCGAACTTCGTCGAGTGTGGTGGTACCAGAAGTACCCAAATCCAGTTTGTTGCCATCGCTACCTTTAATGACGCCCTGGACCAGCGCAAACTGCAGCGGCTGAGCCACCAGCTGGGTAGAGCCATTGCTGGCACTGATTGCCACTTTGTAAGAACCGTTTGGCGCTTTGGTGCCGTCGGCCAGGCTGCCATCCCAGGTAAAGGTATGAACGCCCGCCTTCAGTTCGCCGATATCAATCGTGCGAACCACGGCGCCGGTAGCGTCGGTGATCGTCGCGGTGACTTTGTCGGCCGCCTGCTGCAGCTCAACGCCAAACGGCGTGGTGGTGGTGGTCGTATTGCCTTCGGTGGTGCTGGTGCCCGCCAGGATCGTGGTGCCCGGGATCATCACCCCGTGACCAATCAGGCTCGCAGCCTGCAGGGACTGGCTGTTATCAATTTGCCCGGAAACAGAGCCGAGGGTGGTATTGAGTTTCTCAATGCCGCTGACGGTACTGATCTGCGCAAGCTGCGTGGTCAGTTCGTTGTTCTGCATGGGGTTGGTGGGATCCTGGTTCTTCAGCTGTGCCACCAGCAGCGTCAGAAAGCTGCTTTGCAGATCGGAGGCGTTACTTCCCGTCAGGGAGCTGGAACCCGTCGAACTTTTGGCGCCACTGACGCCCGAGTTCGTTGGATCATTCACATTAACGGCGATGGACATGCATGTCTCCTTTACTGGCCGAGAGTGAGGGTTTTGAGCATCATGCTCTTCACGGTATTAAGCACTTCGACGTTTGCCTGGTAGCTACGTGAGGCGGACATGGAGTTCACCATCTCCCCCACCACATCCACGTTTGGCATTTTCACGTAGCCGTTCGCATCCGCCAGCGGGTTGCCGGGCTCATACACCAGCTTGTCCGGTGCCTGGCTTTCCACCACGTCAGAGACTTTCACCCCGCCCGTCGCCGCGCCTGGTGCAGCATCCACCTGGAACACCACCTGCTTTGCACGATAAGGCTGTCCGTCAGGTCCGGTCACGCTGTCGGCGTTCGCCAGGTTACTGGCAGCCACGTTCAGGCGCTTGGACTGCGCGGTTAACGCCGAGCCGGCGATATCGAAAATATTCAGCAAGGCCATTTATCCGTTGCCCCCCTGCAGGACGTTCATCATGCCTTTGATCTGTCCGCCGAGTACGGTCAGGCCCATCTGGTATTTCAGGCTGTTATCGGCAAACTGCGTACGCTCCCGGTCCATATCCACGGTGTTACCGTCGAGTGAAGGCTGGTCGGGAATGCGATAAAGTAAATCGGTCGTGGGCGCCGTCATCGCCTGAGCAGGAATATGGCGTGAGGAGGTCAGAGCGAGCGCGACACCGCTCCCTTCTGCACGTCCACGCTCCATCACTTTTTTAAGCTCACTGGAAAAATCAATATCGCGCGCCTGATACCCTGGCGTATCGGCGTTGGCAATATTGGCGGCTAAAATCTCCTGCCGCTGGGCGCGTAAATTGAGCGCTTCCTGCTGAAAACGTAACGCGGCGTCGAGTTTATCGAGCATGTCTCCTCCGCTGATGGCAAAATTTCAGTTCACAGCTTAAATCTCACCCCGTCACCCCTATCGACGGAATAAGCGCAAAATGCGTCGCTATTTATTCCGTTGATGCAAAACCACTGCAGGTAGAATCCTCTCAATTCGGGTAACGGTGGAATGTGCGATGCAAACGTTAAAACGCGGCCTGGTGGCTACGGCCCTGCTTTTCAGCCCCCTGGTACAGGCTGAAGTACAGGATCAACTGACGGCTTTCTTTGCTCAGCAACTGGCGGGCTTTAGCGATGAAGTCAACGTCACCGTGCGCACGCCACCTAATCTCTATCCCTCCTGTGAGCAGCCGTCGTTCAGCGTAACGGGCACCACAAAACTGTGGGGGAACGTGAACGTGCTGGCGCGCTGTCCGGGTGAAAAACGCTATTTACAGGTTGCGGTACAGGCGACGGGCAATTATGTTGTGGCCGCCGTTCCCATTGCTCGCGGCAGCATGTTGCACGCCAGCAGCGTGACTCTGAAACGCGGTCGTCTGGATCAGCTTCCGCCGCGCACCATGCTTGACATTAACCAGGCACAGGATGCCGTCAGCCTGCGTGATGTCGCGCCAGGCCAGCCGATACAGCTCTCCATGCTGCGTCAGGCATGGCGGGTTAAAGCGGGTCAGCAGGTGATGGTGGTGGCCAACGGCGATGGTTTTCAGATAAACAGTGAAGGGAAGGCATTAAACAATGCCGCGGTGGCACAAAATGCCCGCGTCAGGATGTCCTCAGGCCAGGTGGTTAGCGGAACCGTCGATTCTGATGGGAATATTCTGATTAACCTATAATCTTTTTAAAGAAATCGCTGCGACTGCCGATAAATAATCAACTAATGATGATGTCAGGCGCCAACGCCGCGAACCCTCGATGAGGACAACACTATGAGCATTGATCGTACATCAGCCCTGAAGCCGGTAAGCGCTGTACAGCCTCGCGAAACGAATGACGCCACGCCGCAGAAAACGCGTGTGGAAAAACCGTCAACGTCCAACAGCACCAGCGTCACCCTGAGCGATGCTCAGGCAAAACTGATGCAGCCAGGCAGCAGCGATATCAATATGGAACGCGTGGAAGCGCTGAAAACGGCTATTCGTAATGGTGAGCTGAAGATGGATACCAGCAAAATTGCTGACGCCCTGATTCAGGAAGCACAGAGTTTCTTACAGAGTAACTAACCGTATGAGTCGACTGTCAGAAATACTGGATCAAATGACGGTTGTCCTGAACGACCTGAAAACGGTCATGGACGCGGAGCAACAGCACCTCTCTTCCGGTCAGATCAACGGCAGCGCGTTGCAGCGTATTACGGAAGATAAAAGTTCGCTTCTGGCGACGCTGGATTATCTGGAACAACAGCGTCGCGCTGAGCAAGATCCTAAGCGCAGTGCGAATGACGATATTGTAGAACGCTGGCAGACCATTACAGAAAAAACCCAGCATCTGCGCCATCTCAATCAGCACAACGGCTGGCTGCTGGAAGGCCAGATTGAGCGTAATCAGCAAGCGCTTGAGGTGTTAAAGCCGCATAAAGAGCCCGGGCTGTACGGTGCGGATGGTCAAACATCAACGGCACGTGTCACGGGCGGGAAAAAGATTTCGATTTGAAGCCCAGGCGACAAATCAGGCAGCGGGGAGCACCCTCAGGTGAACTCCCCTTTTGGCGTTTATGCGGTACGGCGGGCAAACTCTTTCACTTTGAAGCCCAGCACCGCGAGCGTCGCAAAGTAGGCCACAACCCCAACACCCACAACGGCCATCAGCCGCATCAGACGGTAAAGCATGGTGCCCTGCGACCATTCCGGCATGACATGCAGCATGCCAAGCAACGCCGCTGCCATAACCAGCACCGCGACGATCAGACGCACAAAGAAGCTTTTCCAGCCCGGCTGCGGCGTGAAGATATCCTGCTTACGCAACTGCCAGTACAACAGCCCGGCGTTGAGACAGGCCGCAAGACCAATAGACAAGGCCAGACCGGCGTGCTTCAGCGGGCCAATAAAGGCCAGGTTCATCAGCTGAGTCATAATCAGCGTCACAATGGCAATTTTCACCGGCGTTTTGATGTCCTGGCGCGAGTAGAACCCTGGTGCCAGCACTTTAACGACGATCAGCCCCATCAGCCCCACCGAGTAGGCAATCAGCGCCTGCTGCGTCATTGACGCGTCAAAAGCGGTGAATTTGCCGTACTGGAACAGGGAAACGGTCAGCGGCTGCGCGAGGATCCCCAGCGCTACCGCACTCGGCAGCGCCAGCAGGAAGCAGAGACGCAGCCCCCAGTCCATCAGACGGCAATATTCGTCATGGTTTCCGCTGGCAAAACTTTTCGACAGCGACGGCAGGAGAATAGTCCCCAGCGCCACCCCCAACACCCCGGAGGGAAACTCCATCAAACGGTCCGCGTAGTACATCCACGAAACGGAACCGGATTTGAGGAAAGAGGCGAAGATAGTGTTGATGATAAGCGAGATCTGGCTAACCGAAACCCCGAGAATGGCAGGCCCCATCTGCTTAATCACGCGCATCGCACCGGCGTCACGGAAATTAATTCGCGGCAGAACCAGCATGCCGATTTTCTTCAGATGCGGCAGCTGATACGCCAGTTGCAACACGCCGCCCGCCGTCACCGCCCAGGCCAGCGCCAGCACCGGCGGGTTGAAATGGGGTGCGGCGAACAGCGCAAAGCCAATCATGCTGATGTTAAGGAAGGTTGGCGCAAAGGCCGGAACGGAAAAACGGTTCCAGGTATTGAGGATTGCCCCCACCAGCGAGGCCAGAGAGATCAGCAGGATATAAGGAAAGGTAATACGCAGCAGTTGAGTGGTCAGGGCAAATTTATCTGCCGAGTCCGCAAAGCCGGGTGCCGTCACCATAATCACCCAGGGCGCAGCCAGCATCCCGAGTACCGTTACGATCGCCAGGGCCAGCGTCAGGAGGCCTGAAACGTAAGCGACAAACACGCGCGTGGCGTCTTCACCCTGCTTGCTTTTATATTCCGCCAGGATAGGAACGAATGCCTGGGAAAATGCCCCCTCGGCAAAAATGCGACGCAATAAATTCGGCAATTTGAACGCGACGAAAAAGGCGTCCGTTGCCATCCCTGCACCAAATACTCTTGCCACAATCGCATCGCGCGCAAAACCCAGCACGCGGGAAAACATGGTCATCGAGCTGACTGCCGCCAGCGATTTTAATAAGTTCATTAATGAGAATTCCCACAACCCTACGGATTTCCAGGACGGGTAAGCGAAAGCGCCACCCATTGAAACCAACAAACGGCGCTTAGTCTACCCGGATTTAAGGGAATTACTATCGGCAGATGTTACAGAGAATTATTCGCTCATGGCCTCTCGCCAGAGCCGCTCAACAATGCGTTGTGCCATGATGGCCTGCTCACCGGATGTTTCCGGAACCGTCTGATTTTGCACACAGGCGATAAAGTGGCGGGCGCATCCGTCAAAGCCGCGCTGCTCAAGGGTGCTTTGCCAGCCAGGCGCCGGTAGCGTGACCACGCCGCTGCCTTTCTCTTCGCGCCATTCGCGCATGTCGGTAATGTCATACAGAGCCCCCTCAGTGACCGCCTGCACAGACTCCCGCTGACTGCCGGCCCGGCGATGCATGCTGGTGGTGACCTGCAGATGCTCAAGAGCAAAATGGTGCTCAGCGTAAACCATCTGGCCCTGATCGTTGGTCAACAGGGTGCCGCTTTTAAGCTGGGCTTGCCCGTTGGTTAGCCAGAGCGCCGTATCTACTACGTGCAGGTAATCATCCAGAAGGGTAAAGCGCAGATCGTTCGGTCCGACGCTGTCGGTACGATGCTTGTCCATTCGCAGGGACGCGAGCCCACCAGACCGGGCCTTCAACTGCTGGTAAAGCGGCGCAAAACGGCGGTTGAAACCCACCATCAGCGTCAGTTTTTTGCGTGCAGCGAGTTCAATCAGCCGTTCGGCATCCTGAATGTTTTCCGCCAGGGGTTTATCCACACAAACGTGGACCCCGGCATTCAGTAATTCGCTGACCACCTGATAATGGGTGGCGGTAGAGGTGTGCACAAAGACCGCATCGCAGTCGCGCGCCAGATCCTGAAGCGATGCCGCATACGGCATGCGCCAGGTTTCGCAGATCCGCTCGGCCTTCTCGCGGGTAGGTGACCACGCCCCTTGCAGCGTCCAGTCCGTCGCGGCCCCCAGAACAGGCAGCCAGGCCTTTTGCGCAATACCGCCCAGCCCTACCACGCCAACGCGTAATTTTTTCACCGTCAGTCTCCTAAATGTGCCAGCAATGCATCCAGGCGTTGTTTCAGCCCGGCCACCTCTTCCTCCAGCGCCTCTACGCGTGCTGCGAGGCTGTCATGCGCGGCGGGGGCAGCCGAATCTGCTAACACCGTTGACGTATCAACCTCACCGCTGAACAGGTGCATATAGCGGCTTTCACGTTTCCCCGGCTCGCGCGCCAGACGTACCACGTAAGGGCCATCCTCGCGGGTGGCAAGCCCGTCCAGGGTCTGCTCAACCTCCTGCATATCGGCGAACTCATGCATGCGGGAGGCCCGGGTGCGCAGTTCACCGGGTGTTTGCGCGCCGCGCAGTAACAGCGTGGTGATCACCGCCACCTCGGCGGCACTCAACTTCAGATCGCCGAACTCAGAATTGCAAAACCGCTGCTCGTACTTGGTCACGCGGTTACCGAAACCGCTGACCGTGCGCAGGTAATGGCGTTTAACCAGTTCATCGAGAATATCCTGCACCTCATGTTCGCCGAGATTCATCACCGGCTCACGGTTGGTTTTCTGGTTACACGCCATCGTCACGGCATTGACGGAGAGCGGATACTGTTCCGGCGTGGTGACCTGTTTTTCCAGCAGGCAGCCAATCACACGCGCTTCTGTTGCGCTTAACTGATATTTCATCTCTTCTCCTTAGCGGCCTGCCGTCCAGTCCCGGGTGGTTAATGCTGTCAGTACGTGGTCGCGCCACTCTCCGTCTATCAGCAGATAATCTTTGGCGTACCCCTCTTTCTCAAACCCCAACCGCGCGAGCAAATTACCGCTGCGCTGATTGTGTGGCATGTAGTTCGCCATAATGCGATGGATATGTTGCGTGCGCTGCATATAACGGATCGCCACCGTTAGCGCCTCATACATCAGCCCCTGCCCTTGCCATTTCTGGCCGATGGAGTAGCCGAGGTAGCAGGCGTGAAACGATCCGCGCACCACGTTGGAAAAGTTGGCAATACCGATGATCTCTTTTTCCTCCGGATCCAGCAGCGCGAAATAGAACGCGCTTCCCTGCTTGTGGAATTCTGCAATCATGCTGAGGCGCGCCTGCCAGCCGGAAGGGTAGCAGTGGCTCTCATCCCGAACGGGTTCCCAGGGTTTTAAAAACTGGCGATTCTCGGCGTAATAATCCGCCAGACGCCAGGCATCACGCTCGTGCACCAGACGAACAACCAGCCTGTCCGTTGTCAGACGCACTTTTGGCACATTACTGCGATAGCCAAACATCGATACCACTCCTTCCCGTCACTTCTGCTTACCCATTAGCTTTACTATACCTGCGCCTGTGCCGTCTGTGAAAACAGTGACATACCATTTTGACCTCTTTTCACATTTTTCGATGAGAACTCTCTATCAAAGCGCTCTTTTGATAAAAAAATATTGTCACGCGCGGGGGTGGGAAAAAACGTGGCGACACCGCAGAATGTTAGCGTGCTCACCATCCTGTTTTCCCTGGAGGGAAAATGTCCCGCGTATCACAGGCCAGGAGCCTGGGTAAATATTTCCTGCTAGTCGATAACATGCTGGTCGTGCTCGGCTTTTTTGTTGTGTTTCCCCTCATCTCGATCCGCTTTGTCGATCAAATGGGCTGGGCGGCACTGATGGTCGGTATCGCGCTCGGGTTACGCCAGTTTGTCCAGCAGGGTCTGGGCGTGTTTGGTGGCGCCATCGCCGACCGCTTTGGTGCCAAACCGATGATCGTGACGGGCATGCTGCTACGCGCGGCAGGCTTCGCCACCATGGCAATTGCCCAGGAGCCGTGGCTGCTGTGGTTTTCCTGCTTCCTCTCCGGTATCGGCGGCACCCTGTTTGACCCGCCGCGCACCGCGCTGGTGGTTAAACTCATTCGTCCGCAGCACCGGGGACGCTTCTTCTCAATTCTGATGATGCAGGACAGCGCCGGGGCGGTGATTGGCGCACTGCTGGGAAGCTGGCTGTTGCAGTACGACTTTCGTCTGGTTTGCGCGGCGGGTGCGCTGCTCTTTATTCTGTGTGCGCTCTTTAATGCCCTGTTTCTGCCGGCATGGAAGCTGTCGACGGTCAAAGCCCCGGTACGCGAAGGTCTTGGCCGCGTGCTGCGAGACAAACGCTTTGTTACGTACGTGCTGACCCTGACGGGGTATTACATGCTGGCCGTTCAGGTCATGCTGATGCTGCCGATCATGGTAAACGACATTGCGGGCACCCCGGCCGCCGTAAAATGGATGTACGCCATAGAAGCCTGCCTCTCTCTGACCCTGCTCTACCCGATCGCCCGCTGGAGCGAACGGCGTTTTCGCCTGGAGCATCGCCTGATGGCCGGGCTGTTATTGATGACGCTCAGCATGATGCCCATCGGGCTTGTGAACTCGCTCCAGCAACTGTTTACGCTGATTTGCACCTTCTATATCGGCTCCATTATTGCCGAACCGGCTCGTGAAACGCTGAGCGCCTCGCTTGCCGACGCGCGCGCTCGCGGCAGCTATATGGGGTTCAGCCGCCTGGGGCTGGCCTTTGGCGGTGCATTGGGTTACGCCGGCGGCGGCTGGCTGTTCGATGCCGGAAAAGCCCTAAGCCAGCCGGAACTGCCCTGGGTCATGCTCGGCGTGGTCGGCTTTATGACGCTCCTTGCACTGTGGTGGCAATTCAGCCAGAAGCGCAGCGCGAGCGGCATGCTCGAACCAGGGGCATAATATTCCCTGCGGCGGGGCCTTTCCCGCCGCCATTATCAGTTTTTTCTGCTGGTTTCCGCTATTTCGCCCTGACATACTGGCGTAACAGGACAGTAGCGCCGATTTTTCGTTGAGGAACACTATGAAAAAAATTGTCATTGCCGCCGCATTCATTGTCAGCGGCCTGCTGGTAGGTTGTAACCAGCTTACGCAATACACCGTCAGTGAGCAGGAAATTAATCAGGCGCTGGAAAAACATAATAACTTTTCAAAAGACATTGGTGTGCCGGGGCTTGCCGATGCGCATATCGTCCTCAGCAATCTCACCAGCCAGATTGGGCGCGAAGAGCCGAATAAAGTCACTCTCGCCGGGGATGCCAATCTCGATATGACCTCTCTCTTCGGTAACCAGAAAGCCAACATTAAGCTGAAGCTCAAGGCGCTGCCGGTCTTTAACAAAGAGAAAGGGGCCATTTTCCTGCAGGAGATGGAAGTGGTAGACGCGGACGTCACGCCGGACAAGATGAAACCGGTGATGCAGACTCTGATGCCTTACCTGAACCAGTCCCTGCGCAACTACTTTAACCAGCAGCCGGCCTATTTCTTAAGTGAAGACAAGAGCAAGGGTGAGGCGCTGGCGAAAAAATATGCCAAAGGCATCGAGGTGAAACCGGGAGAGATCGTTATTCCATTCACCGATTAACCTGAAGGGGCGCAAAAGCGCCCTTTTTTTTACGGAAAAGTGTGCAAACGAAAACGTTTCCGCTTATGATTTGTGTCCGGCAAAAACAGCCATCCTAATGACTGATTCCTGACAAGCCGGAGCTTCCATGACTGCACAACCCCAGGTTCTTAAAATCCGCCGCCCTGACGACTGGCATATCCATCTGCGTGATGGCGATATGCTGAAAACCGTCGTGCCGTATACCAGCGAAATTTATGGCCGCGCGATTGTCATGCCTAACCTGGTTCCACCAGTCACCACCGTTGATGCCGCTATGGCTTATCGCCAGCGAATTCTTGATGCCGTGCCGGCAGGACATGATTTCACCCCGCTGATGACCTGCTATCTGACCGACACCCTTGATCCGAATGAAGTGGAACGCGGCTTTAACGAAGGCGTGTTCACCGCGGCGAAACTCTACCCGGCTAACGCTACCACCAACTCCAGCCACGGTGTCACCAGTATTGACGCCATCATGCCGGTTCTGGAACGCATGCAAAAACTGGGCATGCCGCTGCTGGTACACGGTGAAGTGACCCACGCCGACATTGATATCTTCGACCGTGAAGCCCGCTTTATCGAAACCGTAATGGAGCCGCTACGCCAGCGTCTTCCTGCGCTTAAAGTGGTGTTTGAACACATCACCACCAAAGATGCCGCAGAGTATGTCCGCGATGGCAATGAGCTGATTGCCGCCACCATCACGCCACAGCACCTGATGTTTAACCGCAACCACATGCTGGTTGGCGGTGTTCGTCCGCATCTCTATTGCCTGCCGATTCTGAAGCGTAACGTTCATCAGCAGGCGCTGCGTGAACTCGTTGCCAGCGGTTTCTCCCGCGCCTTCCTCGGCACGGACTCCGCGCCTCATGCACGCCACCGCAAAGAGGCCAGCTGCGGTTGCGCAGGCTGCTTTAATGCCCCTACCGCACTCGCCAGCTACGCCACCGTGTTTGAAGAGATGAATGCCCTGCAGCATTTCGAAGCGTTCTGCTCGCTCAATGGACCACGCTTCTACGGGCTGCCGGTCAACGAAACGTTCATTGAACTGGAGCGTAAAGAGAGCCGCGTGGACGAGGCCATTCCGCTGACGGATGACACGCTCATCCCATTCCTTGCCGGTGAAACCGTCAACTGGACGGTAAAACGCTAAAAAAACAGTGCCCCTTGTTGTCAAACCCATAATATAACTGTATAAATAAACAGTATATTACACAGGGGGCATTTATGCGTATTGAAGTCACCATAGCCAAAACAACCGTTCTGCCTGCTGGCGCGCTTGATGCGCTGGCCGGTGAATTATCCCGCCGTATTAACAGTACTTTCCCTGACAACGCTGGTGCCGTAACGGTTCGTTATGCGGCGGCAAACAACCTCTCCGTCATTGGCGGCGCGAAAGAAGATAAAGACCGTATCAGCGAAATCCTGCAGGAAACCTGGGAAAGCGCCGACGACTGGTTCATTACAGATTAATCTTGCTCCCTCATTGTTCTTTTTTGCCGGGTCGCCCCGGCTTTTTTTCGTCTGAAATCCGGTTCGTTCAAATTAATTCGGCAACAAATTTAAAAATCGTGAACAAGGTGGTGTTTTATTGTTCGAACAATCCTAAAAAGCAGAAAAATGTGTTGCCAACTGTTTATTTTTCCCTTGCGAACCCTTATTACTTGTATACTGAAGATGCTTTCAGAAAAACATGCATTGAACCTCGGAGCCGTTGTCTTCTAACACGCATTAAGGGGGTTATAATGGAAAAGAATAGCGAAGTCATCCAGACCCATCCGCTTGTTGGCTGGGATATCAGTACCGTAGATAGCTACGATGCGCTGATGCTGCGTTTGCACTACCAGACCCCGAATCAACTCAACCGTGAAGAAGCGGAAGTTGGACAGACGCTGTGGCTTACAACAGACGTCGCCCGTCAGTTTATTTCTATTTTAGAGGCAGGTATTGCCAAAATAGAATCTGGCGACTATCAGGAAAATGAGTATAAACGGCACTAGGTTTATACCTATTCTTCGCTCAACAGGCACCCTCCGGGTGCCTTATTTATTTCTCCCTTGTGTCAGCCCGCATAGTTAATTACTCTGCTAACAAAGCGTGAGTTCGAGAGATGGATATGAGATACGACTTAATCATTATTGGTAGCGGATCCGTGGGGTCTGCCGCCGGTTATTACGCAACGCAAGCGGGTCTGAAGGTCCTGATGATCGATGCCCATCGTCCTCCCCATGCAGAGGGCAGCCATCATGGCGACACCCGGCTTATTCGCCACGCCTATGGTGAAGGCGAGCGCTATGTTCCGCTGGTGCTTCGCGCCCAGACGCTATGGGATGAACTGGCGAAGCTGACGGAAGAACGCATTTTCGAACGCACGGGCATCATCAACCTGGGCCCTGCCCGCTCTGATTTTCTGGCCAACGTTGAGCAGAGTGCGAAAGCGTTTAATCTTGATGTGGAGAAGCTGGACGCGGCAGGCATCATGGCCCGTTGGCCAGAGATTGCCGTCCCGGACGATTATATCGGCCTGTTTGAAGCCAACTCCGGGGTCTTACACAGTGAAACGGCCATCAAAACCTGGATCGATCTTGCGGAAAAAGCGGGCTGCGCTCAGCTCTTCAACTGTCCGGTGGAATCCCTCACTCATCACGCTGACGGCGTTACGGTCACCACTGCGGACGGAGAATATTCAGCGTCCCGTCTGCTGATTAGCGCAGGCACCTGGGTCACCCGTCTGCTGCCCGATCTGCCTGTTCAGCCGGTGCGCAAGGTCTTCTCCTGGTTCCAGTCGGATGGCCGTTACAGTGCACAGAATAAATTCCCGGCATTTACCGGGGAGTTACCGAACGGTGATCAGTTTTACGGCTTCCCGTCTGAGAAAGACGCGCTCAAAATCGGAAAACACAATGGCGGGCAGGCGATCTCCTCCCCTGAAGAGCGTAAACCGTTCGGTGCATACCCACAGGATGGATCCGAAGCGTTTACCTTCCTGCGCAATATCCTGCCGGGCGTAGGCGGTTTACTGTATGGTGCTGCCTGCACCTACGACAACACGCCGGACGAAGACTTCATCATTGACACCCTGCCGGGGCATGACAACACGCTACTCATCACCGGCCTCAGCGGTCATGGCTTCAAGTTCGCCTCCGTGCTGGGCGAGATTGCTGCGCAGTTTGCCCAGGGGATCGCACCGCAGTTTGATCTCACTCCCTTCTCACTTTCGCGTTTTAGCAGATAATCCACCGCGGGTTTCGGACGTCCGGAACCCGTTTTCCAGACAGAAAACGGGACATTATGCGCAGGATCGTTGGCTTTCTTATCAATAACATTCGTGAGCATTTTATGCTCTATATTTTATTATGGGTGCTGCTGGCACTCATCGATATTATTTACATTGTATTTTACTGAAAAGTGAAGCTGACAATTACTGACATTACTTTAGGTTAGCTTAATCTTTTGCTTGCTGCTTATTCCGCCTTGGACGAAGCGATTGAATTACATTTGCGGATCATTTTCAAAACCGCTGAAATAAATAAAATAAAAATCTATATTCAATTATTTCAGTTGCAATATCATTTATTCCCGTTCATTTTTACTATTCTGTTTTTCTTCGAATGGTCATTCTGATGCAATTGCGTAACTCCTCTCAGCGCTACGGAATAATATCCATGTGTTTACACTGGATAGTTGCTCTTACCGTTTATGCAATGTTCGGACTGGGTCTGTGGATGGTGACGCTCAGTTATTACGACGGCTGGTATCACCAGGCACCAGAACTGCATAAAAGCATCGGCATCCTGCTGATGATGACGTTGGTTATTCGCGTGATCTGGCGTCACATTTCCCCGCCGCCCGCCGCGCCCAAAACCCACAGTAAATTAACGCGTGTCAGCGCGGTTGCCGCGCACGTTACGCTCTATATCCTGCTGTTCGCCATTCTGATTAGCGGGTATCTCATTTCCACTGCAGACGGCAAGCCGATTAACGTCTTTGGCCTGTTTGAGGTTCCGGCCACGCTCTCTGACGCAGGGGTTCAGGCCGACACCGCAGGCGTTGTGACCTGCTCCCCGTTGATTAGTACACCCCGATGTTAGTAATGTCTTCATAAGCCACATGAGGACATCCCCATGAAGAAG